>JAUXCB010000059.1 GCA_030619095.1 Verrucomicrobiota bacterium
AGCACAACATGAATGCCGACCACCCAGCGCAGGGTCGTTTTTTGGTTTGGAGTGTTCATTTTGTTTTAAAACTCAGACGCGATCATGAATACATCGCCGTTCAATGTAGTATCGCTTACCTGTATTCGGGAAGCGATTGTTGTGTGTCGAAACAAAAGAACGTTTCCTGAATACAGGTAAACGTTGGCTACATGGTTTGTCCATCATTCCAATATTCCATTCTTCATCCTACTGGTCACCCTGTGTCACCAGAGCCATGCGGGTGATTTTGGCGTCGTGAAGAATTTTCATTACGCTGGCGACCCGGCCGTAGTCGATGCGCTGGTCGGCCCGGACATAGACCGTGGTCTCTGGCGTGAGCACGCCCGTACGTTGCATTTCGCCGATCAGCTCGTCTTCGGAAATCTGCAGGTCGTCGAGATAGAGCGTTCCCTTCTCATCGATGCTGATCGAGCGGGTATCGGGGTTGTCCAGATCGGCGGCCGACCCCTTCGGAAGATTGATCGGAATGCCCTGTTCAATCAGCGGGAAGGTGATAATGAAGGTGATCAGCAGAATAAAGGTGAGATCCATCAGCGGAGTCATGTTGATCTCGCTGATCTCCTTCAGTGCTATCAGACTGGTTTTGCGTCTTGCCATTATTCCCCCGCAGCGCCGAAGTGCAGTTGCACGGCGATAATGAATTCTTGTGAAAAGTTGTCCATCTGGACGGAGAGCCGCCGGATGCGCGAGGTGAGCAGATTGTAGCCGATGGCCGAGGGCAGGGCGACGAGCAGGCCGACCACCGTGGTGAGCAGTGCGCCCGCAATGCCCGGGGCGACCGCCGACAGTGTGGCTGCGCCGGAGGCCGCCATGCCGCCGAAGGCCTCCATGACCCCCCAGACCGTTCCCAGCAGGCCGAGAAACGGGCAGGCGCTCACGGCCGTGGCCAGCAGGCCCATGCCATCTTCGAGACAGAGCGCCTCGTCGGCCATCACGCGGTCGACCACTGCGCGCACCGATTCAATCTGATGCATGGTCAGGTTGTCGCCCCCCTCGGTGGCAACGGCCGAGCAGCCGGACTCATAGATTGCGTTCAGCGGGCTTTCCGGAATCCGGACACTTTTGTCGAACGGGGTGGCTTTGGCGCGAAATTGCTCTAAAAACCGGTTCGAGCCGGAGCGCGCGCGCGAAAGCTGGATCATTTTGGTGGCCATTACATACCAAGCCCCGATCGAGCTGGCGAAGAGGATCATCACGATCACCTTGCCCGGCATCGAGCTTTCGCTGAAGGTATACATTACGTTTCCCAGGTGGATGGGTACTAAAGTTCCGTTCATAATTTTCTCCGGGTTCCCAAGACAATGGAAAAATCAGCGGCTATTTTCCCAGACCCTGTGAAAATTGCGACTCTCATTTTCCAAACCGTGGAGAAAACTCATGTCACGGATGGATCGCCCCGTTTTTTTGTCGACTGGAAGATCCACATCGAGCGGGAATGGCCTTCTGCAGATTTTGCGGATTCTTTGATCCAACCGCTTTCCTCTTTTGTGGTAAAATTCTTTCCCATGCAACCAGAACGACTCTCTAAAATCATGGCTCAACGCGGAATGTGCTCCCGCCGCGAGGCCGACCGCTACATAGAGCGCGGTCTCGTTTTTGTTGATGGCGAACGCGTTAGCGAGCTCGGCACAAAAATTTCGCCTGCCGCAAAAATTGAACTCTCCGAAGAGGGGAAAAAGCGACAGCAGGCTCAGGTCACCGCGTTGCTCAATAAACCCATTGGGACCGTTTCTGGACAGCCCGAAAAAAATTACAAACCTGCCGTGGATCTCATCAACGCTCAAACCCGTTGGAGCGGCGATCGATCTTCCCGAACATTTAACCCCGGACAGCTCAAGGGCCTCGTCCCCGCCGGACGGCTCGATATCGACTCCACCGGACTCCTCGTTCTCACACAGGACGGTCGAATTGCCAAAAAAATCATCGGCGAAACCTCCTGTGTCCCCAAAGAGTATCTCGTGCGCGTTACCGGCACGCTTTCTGCCGAAGGATTAAAACATCTCAACCACGGACTCCGCCTCGACGATAAAGTGCTTAAGCCCGCGAAGGTCACATGGCAGAACGACGATCAGCTTCGTTTCATTCTTCGCGAAGGAAAAAAGCGACAGATTCGTCGCATGTGTGAACTGGTTGGCCTCAACGTGGTGGGCCTGAAGCGTGTCCGCATCGGCAACGTTATGCTCGGTCATCTCCCCCTCGGCCAGTGGCGCTACCTCGGTCAAAACGAGAGGTTCTGACCGAGGGAGTAATGAATATTGAAGATGGAATGTCGAAGGGTGAGGTGTGCTCAAGTCCCTTCATGATTCAATAGTCTGTGTTCGAGATTCTGCGGTTCAAAATGAGATTTTTCCTCGGGTTGGAAAAACTCATTTAACCCTTGTGTTTATAAGGCAAAACACTACTATTCCGGCTCTTTTTGAAACGCGGGAAGCAATGGTACCGACCAAGTGGTCGTGAGCTGTTCGCGAGAGAAATAAAATAGTTCCCCGGGATGGAACGCCCCGTGCAATGCGGAAAGCGGATGTCACCGGATAAAAATAAAATCGGAAAATCAAAAACCATGGAAGAAACAACCAACCCCGACAGTCTCACCCTTGGCATGGATGACGCCGCTGTCGACGCAATGTACACCAACACCCTCAAAGACTTCTCCGCCGGATCGATTGTGCCGGGCAAAGTGCTCCGCATACACGACGGGGAAGTTCTCATCGATATCGGCTACAAATCAGAAGGCCTCGTCGACGGACACGAATTTGAAAATTTAGAAGAACTCGCAGTCGGCTCCGAAGTCGAAGTGCTGCTCGAATGCCTTGAAGACAGACACGGCATGATCGTGCTCAGCAAAAAGCGTGCTGAACAGCAGCGCAAGTGGGATCATATTGTGAACGAGTGCGAAGAAGGCAGCATCGTTGAAGGAACCATCACCCGCGCTATCAAAGGGGGCTTCATTCTCGATATCGGTGCCGATGCCTTTCTTCCCGGCTCCCAAGTGGATGTCGTTCCGGTTCGCAACCTCGACGAATACATGGGCAAAACGCTCGAAGTCAAGATTCTTAAAATCAACAAAGAGCGCAAGAATATCGTTGTTTCCCGGCGCGAAATCATCGAAGAAGCTCGTCGTGGACAAAAACTCAAACTGCTTGCCGAAATCAAAACCGGCCAGCTCCGTAAAGGAAAAGTTAAGAACATCACCGATTTTGGTGCGTTTGTGGATCTCGATGGTATCGACGGTCTCCTGCATGTCACCGACATGAGCTGGGGTCGCATCAATCACCCGACCGAAATGGTCAAAGTGGGCGAAGAACTCGAAGTGATGATCCTCGACATCGATCTCGAGAAAGAGCGCATTTCGCTTGGCCTCAAACAAACCCTTTCCAATCCGTGGGAAGATATCGATGCTAAATACCCGATCGGAACCCGCATCCGAGGTAAAGTGGTCAGCCTGGCCCCGTACGGTGCTTTTGTGCAGGTTGAAGAAGGGGTCGAAGGTCTCGTCCATGTTTCCGAGATCTCCTGGACCAAACGCATTCAGCGCGCTTCGGATGTCATGAACATTGGCGATGAAGTGGACGCCGTTGTTCTCAACATTAATGTTGAGGATAAGAAGATTTCGCTCGGCATGCGCCAGACCGAAGAAAATCCGTGGGAAGTTGCCGCGCTTAGTTACCCCATCGGTTCGGTTGTGAACGGAAAAGTCCGCAACTTCACCTCCTACGGAGCCTTCGTTGAAATCGAAGAGGGAATCGATGGAATGATTCATGTCTCCGACATGAGCTGGACCCGGAAAATCAATCACCCCTCCGAAGTTCTCAAGAAGGGCGAGGAAGTTCAGACGATCGTTCTCGAAATCGATGCGGCCAACCAGCGCATCTCTTTGGGCCTCAAGCAGGCGCAGGAAGATCCGTGGGTTCGCATCACGGACACCTACAAAGAGGGACAGAAGGTCTCCGGAAAAGTCACAAAACTCACCAACTTCGGTGCGTTTGTTGAGCTCGAAGAAGGAATTGATGGCCTGGTGCACATCAGCCAGATCAGCGGCGAGCACGTTGAAAAGGTGAAAGATGTTCTGAATATCGGTGATGAAGTCGAAGCCCGCATTGTGAAGATTGATCCGGTTGAACACCGTATCGGCCTGAGCATCAAAGCCGCGGCCATCGCGGATGAGGACTTTGAAATCAGCGAAGATCTGCTCACCGGCCTCAAGCCCGGCGAAGAACTGGTCGACCTCTCCTCTGCATTCGATGATCTCAACATTGGCGGGGAGTGGCATCCCGGCGAAAAAGCCGAATAAAAACAGGGAAACTTTTCCCGTTTTCATAAACCCGCCCCGAAGTTTCGGGGCGGGGTTTTTTTGCGCGGGTCGATTGGGTATCAGGAGCCGTGGCATAGAGTTTTTGAACTTCAGAGTTCGATATTCCTTGTTCAAAATTTTTCGGTTCCATATGCTCCCCCTCTATGACTATTGACCAACAACTTGAATTGCTAACGGCTCGTCACGTCGACCTCTTTTCTGGGGACGAACTCAAAAAGAAGCTCGAGATCGCCGCCAAAGAAGGGCGGGGGCTTCGCATCAAGTACGGGGCCGACCCCTCCGCGCCTGATATTCATCTCGGTCATGTCGTCGGCCTCAATAAATTGCGGGAATTTCAAGACGCGGGCCATACCGTCGTCTTTATCATTGGCGACTTCACCGGCATGATCGGCGACCCCTCCGGGAAATCCGCTACGCGTCCCGCACTCTCGAAAGAGCAGGTCCTTGAAAATGCCGAGAGCTACAAAAAACAGGTCTTCAAAATCCTCGATCCGGAAAAAACTGAAGTCCGTTTCAACTCCGAGTGGCTCGGCGAAATGAGGTTTGAGGATGTCATCCGCCTTTCCGCGCATGTCACCGTTGCCCAGCTTTTGGCGCGCGACGATTTCTCCAAGCGCTATGCGGATAACCGCCCCATCTCCTTGGTGGAATTTCTTTATCCGCTCGTGCAGGCCTACGACTCCGTCATGGTCGAAGCCGATGTTGAACTCGGGGGAACCGACCAGCTCTTTAACCTGTTGCTCGGTCGCGAGCTACAGAAAATCTACGGGCAGCATCCGCAGGTCGTCATGACCCTTCCGCTCATCGAAGGCCTCGATGGGGTTCAGAAAATGAGCAAAAGCCTCAACAACTATGTTGGGGTCAACGAAGCATCCAAAGAAATGTTCGGCAAGCTCATGAGCGTCAGCGATGAGCTGATGTGGAAATACTTCCTCTACATTCTTTGCCGCCCGCCCGAAGAGATCGACGCTATGCGGGCCAGGGTTTCTTCCGGAGAGCTGCACCCGCGGGCCGTCAAAGACGAACTCGGTCGTTGTATTGTGGATCGTTTTGTCGGCGAGGGGGAGGGGGCCAAGGCCGCTGAAGAATTCGCGCGAGTCTTTGCCGAGCGCAAACTTCCGACCGATATGACCGAATTGGCGCTCGAAGGAGAGATTGGATTGATCGACCTCGTTGTAAAGGCAGGTTTCGCCGGTTCTAACGGCGAAGCCCGACGCCTCATTCAGCAGGGCGGGGTGCGCCTTGATGATGTGCAGAACAAAGACATCAAGGCGGTTATCCCACCCGTCGACGGCATGATCCTTCGGGTCGGCAAACGGAAATTCGCCCGCCTGAGCCTTTCGTAGAAAGACTGTTGTTATGGGTCGTTTTGCGTAGACGCGGTGTCCTCACCGCATTTTTTTCTTCTGGTTGAACGCGGTGAGGACACCGCGTCTCTTACAGTACCGCCTGCGGCGGCATAAATTTCCAACCATTGGAACCCATTGCGTTGGTTTATCCAAATTTTTTCCAAGCATTGGAAAAAGAAGCAAGCCGTCATGCGCTGATCTCCAAACCTTGGAAACCTATTGACTTATAAGGGGTTAACGCGCATCTTTAGGCGGTTGGAGATAATAAGGAGATTGTTATGAGCTATATAGCGGTGAAAGATCTTAAAAAAACGCGCCTTTTTCGGGAGCGGCTTGATCGTGAGGGCGAAATGGTTTTAACCAAAGACGGGCAGCCTTTTGCGCTGCTCATCAGCGTTGATCCGGATAGTGCGGAAGAATCCCTGATTGAGGTTCGCCGATCTTTGTTTTCATCAGCGGTCATGCGTGCGCGCCGGAAAGCGGCTCTCATTCCTCCAGCCGAACAGGAAATTGCTGCTGAGATTGAAGCCGTTCGGAGCACCCAGTGAAGCTGATCCTCGATACGAATGTCTTGATTTCCGGGTTACTCAATCCCCAAGGCCCGCCGGGACGCATTGTGGACGCGCTTCGTTCCGGAGAACTTCAGCTGATCATAGATGATCGAATCCTGAGCGAATATGTGTGCGTTTTGCGTCGACCCTACTTTGAACGCTATTTCAGCCGAACCGACCGCGAACATCTCATCGAATACCTCACAAAAAACTCCGAATATACCGTGGCAACCGTTCGGGTCAGCGGACTTCCTGACCCATCGGACGCCCCGTTTCTAGAAACAGCCTTAACCGCCGATGTGCCGCTCGTCACAGGAAACCGGAAACATTTTCCATCCGACCTGTGTAAAGAGTGTGCGATATACAGCCCTGCGGAGTTCATTCAGCTCATTACCTAAAAAATCGTTTCCACGCATTGGGAAAAAACAGCGAGCCGTCATGCAATGACTTCCAAACCTTGGAAATATCGCGGGAAAGAGGGTGTTTGGTTGACGTGACGTGCATTTTAATGATATCTATACGTCATGAACACGAAGTTGACATTACGAATGGATGAGGCGTTGATTCAACAAGCGAAGTCGGAAGCCTCTCGTCGCGGCAAATCCGTTTCTCAGATGGTTGGGGAGTTTTTTGGTGCGCTGGGTTCTGTCCAGATCAAACGATCGACACTTCCCCCGATAACCACATCGCTGGTTGGGGCACTGAAAGGTCGCCGTGTTTCAGAGGCCGACTATAAAAAGCATCTAAAGGAGAAATATCTTTGAAGGTGCTGGTTGATACGAATGTTGTTCTGGATGTATTGCTGGCACGCAAGCCGTTCGTGGATGCTGCCGCTGAAATATTCGCTCTGGTTGAGCGATCAGAGTTGGAAGGTTTTCTGTGCGCAACGACCCTTACCACCGTGGATTATCTCATCACCCAGTCCATCACAGGTGATGAGTCCCGGAAGGCATTACAACACCTCATGGAGCTTTTTGAGGTGGCACCCGTCAATCGACCTGTAATCGAAGAAGCTCTCCGAAGCCGGGTCGTTGATTTTGAAGATGCTGTTTTGGAACAGTCCGCACGATTGGCGGGTGTGGATGTCATTGTCACTCGCAATACCAAAGATTTTCGAAAGTCAGTTGTGAAAACCCTCGATCCGGTCGAACTCCTATCCGCGCTGAGGGGATAACCGAAATATTTTCCAACCTTTGGAAACCATATAAGGAGTTTCTTTCTCTCGCCGACTTCATCCGGCACATCACTTGAAGAATTCTGAAAAATGCGTTAGTTTAAAAGGCATTACAAAGCGCGGGGAAAAGAAATGACTGCATTGGCTGAAAAAATCTACAACGAAGCGTTGAATCTCCCGACGGAGGATCGACTGACCTTGCTCGATAAGTTGCTGCACACCAGCAATCTCTCCACACAGACAGAGATTGATCAGGCGTGGGTTGCAGAGGTAGAGCGACGTGATCGACAGATCGACGATGGAACCGCAACCCTGATTCCCGGTGATGAGGTGTTTGCAAAAATCAACGCACGATTTGCGGTATGAAATATTTTTTTCATCCAGCGGCAGAAATGGAGTTTTCCGATGCCATCGATTTCTACGAACGGCAGCAAACAGGTCTTGGACGCAGGCTTTCCAAAGAAATAAACACGGCTATTCGGCAGATTTGCAAACATCCACTTGCATGGGAAAAAATGGACTCCACAACCCACCGTTGCTTAACCAATCGCTTTCCGTATGGTGTATTGTATCGAATTAAAGACGATCACATCCGAATCATCGCAATCATGCATCTGCGCCGAAAACCTGACTGCTGGCAAGGCCGATAGACCTTTTTACTTCTGGCAAACGCAAGTTCGCCCGTGTTTTTGCGCAGAAAAAACTTCCGCAAGAGATGCTTGCTCTCGAACTTCCCGCTGAAGAAATCGGATTGATCGATTTGGTGGTCAAAGCC
>JAUXCB010000023.1 GCA_030619095.1 Verrucomicrobiota bacterium
ACATCAACGTTGAGGGGGATATCAATACGGATGGATTGCTCGGCAAAGCCACTGACGATCCGGTCGGATTTTCGGAAATCCGCATCACGGTGGAGATTGATGCCGATATGAGCGCGGAAGAAAAAGAGGCCTTTGTTCACGAAGTGGATGCGCGTTGCCCCGTTTCGTGGAATCTGCTCAATGCCTCTTCGATCAAGGTTTCTGCTGTTTAGTTTTTCCATCCGCCTTCGTCAGAAGACTTCGGCGTGACAGGAACATGGGAAAGATCGGAGAGATTCCTCGCAGAGGCGCAGAGATCGCAGAGAGTTTAGTGCGGAGAATCGGCCTCTGCGTTCTCCAAATCTCTGCGAGGAAAAATTGATCCAGCTCGTTTTTAATGGAGGGTCGCGTTCCACCGCGACCGTGGACGGCCCCGCAAAGCGGGGTAAACGTGGAACTTGTCACGCCGTGGGCGTGAGCCGTCCCTCCAGAATATTTTTAACGGCCTCGGGTTTTCCAAGGTTTGGAAAAAACAAGCAGGCCGGATCATCCGGCTTCCAATGTTTGAATGATCAGGCCGAGGTTATTCATGTGCAGGTGGATCTCGCGACCGAGCCATGCGTCGGTGGCGGCGTAGGTGATCTGGGACGGGGTCATCTCGCGGCACGCCCAGTTGGAAACCTGCTCTTTTTTGGAAATGCGGAAGCCCAGCAGCAGGGCGGCCATTCCGCGCAGGCCCAGGTTTTTGATCTGCGCTCTTTTCGCGCAGTCAGCCAGCTCCACAAACCCGCCGGGTGTGAAGTCGGCCATCTCCCGCAGTTCTTTCAGGTCATTCCGGATGGCGACGCCGACTTTGATGATTTTTTTATCCGATAGAATTTTCAGCATTTTTTTGGTGAGACCGGTTTTTTTGAGCTGAAAGAGGAACACTTCTTCTTTGCTCGCAAGCTGCAGGAGAGAGGGCTGGTAGCTTTCCCCCACACGAAAGGCGGGGCGGGTTTCGGTGTCGAAGCCAAGCAGTTTTTCCTTTTGCAGCTTTTTTGCGGCTGAGTCGGCCTCTTCCGGCGTGCGGATCAGGTGAATCGGGCCTTCATAGCGCCTCATCGGCAACTGGTTGATTTCCGTTTTGGTGATGTGAAGTTTGTTGAGGGGTGTTTTCATTTACGTAGAGGGTTCAAAGAGAACGAAGGAGCGCGAGTTCCAAGGGTTGGGAAAGAGAGTTGTTACCAGAATGTTTTAACACTTTCGTAACTCAGGATAAGTTGGTCGGTGGTGAGGATCGTGGCATTTTCTTCGCGTGCGGTACCGACGATGATTTGGTCGGCGGGGTCTTGGTGAAAAGGTTGCGGGAGGTTGTTTGCCTTGAACGAAAGGGTTGGCGTTAGTGGAACGAGCCGGAGTTTTGGCATATCGAGAGCTTCATTCATCCACTCTTCCGGGTCGCAGGCGATGGCGAGTCTTTTTTTGTCGAGTAGTTTGCAGAATTCCCAAGGTGAAATCGCGGAAAGCAAAAGTTCTTCGTAGCGGGCGGGTTCGGAAATCAAGCGTTTGACTTTGGCGGAGAGCCTTTTTGGATTCATGTTCCACCAAATCCATGTGTGTGTATCCAGCAGGTATTTCATTGAGCGGCATTCCAGAGTTCTTCGCCGAGCGGGGTCACGATATCCTGTTCGTCGATGAGTGCGCTGGCAAGCTTGCCGGGAACGGGGTGCTCGTTTTTGTTTTGAAATGGACGGAGTTCCGCAATGGGATTTCCCCACTTTGTAATCACGATCATTTGATGCTCCGTGCTGACCCGATTGATGGTTTGGAGCGCGTGGTTTTTAAAGTCGCTGACAGTCATGGTGTTCATGGGAGAGAGAATGGCCATTTTAAATGGCCCTGTCAAGCCTCGCGCGATCCGGATTGTGGGTTAAACCCCTTTGATTCCAGAGTTTGGAAAAACATTGCCCGCGAATCTGCACGAATAATCGCGAATGGGGAGGGAGGATTTTCACAATCGCTTTCGCTGGAGGGATGGAGAGAAGCAGCCGAGACGAAGAGAGGTCGCCACAAAAAACACGAGAAGCCACAAAAAGAAAGAGGGATAATTTTTGATCGCGAACCGTCTTCGCTAAAAGCTTCGCCGGGTCAGGATGAACGCGAATGACGCGAATGGGGAGGGAGGTTTTTGACGAGATTACAGGTCCGATCCGAAGTGTCGGATTCCAAGAAAGTGTCGGACTCCGAGTGTTCGGAGATGAACAGGATCGATACAAAAGCAGAGGAAAAGTTTTTGACCGCGAATTACGCCGATGAGCGCAGATAAGAAAGAGCCTGAGCGATATCACCCGGCTCAAGATAAGGGTACAACTTGAGAATTTCATCTCGTGAGTGGCCTGATACAATCAGTCCGACCAGCATTCCGGCAGTAATCCGCAATCCCCGCAAGCAGGGTTTTCCACCCATCACATCCGAATCAAACGTAATACGATCTAAATTCAACATAATCATCCTCCACAAAGGAAAGGGTGGTTCATCTGATTTTGAATTGTCCAGCTTTACCTTGTTTTGCATTTCTGGAAGGCCTCGGCGAGTTCGGTGTAGACGGCTTTTGCATCCTGCCCGAGTGCCTCGCAGACCCGGAAAAATTCCACCATATCCAGCTGCCGCTCCCCATGCTCAATCCGCCAGACGAAGGAGTATGGGTCAACGCTCGTTCGGATCGCTACGCCCGCAAAAGCCGTGCTGGATCATCTGTACTGGACGGGGGGCGATGCGATTCAAACCCTAAAGGTTCTGCGCTTCCAGCCGGACGGTGTGCCGGGGTTCTCGTGGGATAATCTGATGCAGTGTGCGGAGGCGTGGGGCAGCCCTAGGCTGATGCGTTTCGCGAAGATGGCACCGGCGGAATTTTCAGATCAGTGGGAGGAACTCTGATGCAAAAAGAAATGGCAGAACGAGCGATTCGATCCTTTGATGACCCGCAGATGCGGTTGAACCATGTTCGCGAACAACTTCAGCGAATGCTTTTGACGGCTCTTCACGAGGCGCGAGCCTTCAATCACATCGCATTTGTCGGAGGAACCTGTCTGCGCATTGTGCATGGATTGCGGCGCTATTCAGAGGATCTCGATTTTTCATGTATCAAAAAAGAGGGCTATGATTTCCACGGGGTTTTTCGAAAGGTGAAGAGTCGTCTGAATGCCGCAGGTATTGAGCACACCATTAACGTGAAAACGAAAAACACGGTTCATATTGCTCAAATTGGGTTCCGAATGGCGTAGCCGTTTGCGCGAACAGGTTGAATCCATCGATCTTGCCGAGGTGAAAAACGATGTCGCCCCGTTTATTGAGCGGAAAGAAGAGCTTGATATCTTTTCTGTCGAAGCGTTGCTGCGTTTGATTCAGGGGTAAATCCAGATTGTCGATCGACAATCTGGATTTACTTTTGGAATGCGGGGTGTATTCGTTCGATCAGATCGACCAAGTTCAAATAGCTCGCGCCTCTTTTTGCGCCGTCACCGTCTTGATAGCCGACTATGTTCTACGTTTGCCGCCGGAGGCGGGCGGGGAGGATTTTCAGCTGTTCACGGTATTTGGCGACGGTGCGGCGGGCAATGTTGATGCCCTGTTCGCTGAGGGCATCGCCGATTTTCTGATCGGAGAGCGGCTTTTTCTTATCCTCGGCACTGACGATATCGGCCAGGGTGCTTTTTATGGCGGCGTTGGAAATGACGCTTCCGTCGGCTTGCGCGATGCCGGGGGTGAAGAAATATCTAAATTCGAGGACCCCGCGCGGGGTGGCCATGTACTTGCCGTTGCAGGCGCGGCTGATCGTGGTTTCGTGAAGGTCGAGGACGTTGGCCACTTGTTTCATTGTGAGGGGTTTTAGGCCGGAGATTCCCTGGTCGAGAAAGGCTTCCTGTACCCGAACGATTTCGGTGGCGATTCGAAGAATGGTGTCCTGTCGCTGGTCGATGCTGCGGATGAAAAATTTGCTTTTGGCGATTTTTTCGCGGATGTATTTTCGGGTTTCAGCGGCGGTGGTTTTGTCTTTGAGCAATTGGAGATATTTTTGGCTGATGAAAAGGCGCGGATAGGGCGTTTTGTTTTGTGTGGCCCTCCAGGTATCATCCCGTTTTTCGACGGTGATTTCAGGGATGATATATTCGGTGCGCTCGGCGGTAAAGTTGCGGCCGGGCTTGGGGTTGAGCCGGGCGATGGATTCGGAGAGTTCTTTGATTTTTTTGAGGGGCAGGCGCATGGCGAGGGCAATCCGCTCGTACTGGTGCGCACCGAGTTTATCAAGGTGGTCGCGTACCAGTGAGGCTTCTAGGGAGGTGCCTTTTCCCTGATGGCAGAGCTGGATCAGCAGGCATTCTGCCAGCGAGCGGGCACCGACCCCAACGGGATCGAAACTGTGAATGACGGTGATGATTCGCTCGAAGAGTTCCTCGGGGAATTCAGGGGTGGCCCCGATGATGCCGTCCAGGTCGAGTTGGAGATAGCCGTCGTCATCGATACTTCCGATGAGGACCTCCGCAATGCCTCGCTCACGGGCGTCGAAACCTGCGGTCG
This sequence comes from Verrucomicrobiota bacterium, assembly GCA_030619095.1. GTDB lineage: Bacteria > Verrucomicrobiota > Kiritimatiellia > Kiritimatiellales > Tichowtungiaceae > Tichowtungia. The sequence continues at coordinate 4,540 of JAUXCB010000023.1, forward strand.
AGATCTGATCCATCAGGTGTTCCTGAAGGGACTCAACGCTGGAGATAGAGTCCATCATAAACTGATGTTTGTCTTCAGCGGTTTTGGAGCGAACCTCGCGGTTTCGTCGGAAGTCTTCGTCCCATTCAGCGAGTTCGGTGAGCTCGCCGATCTCGCGCTCCTCACGCAGTTCCTCGCGCGCGGCTTCATCGAAGTCAGTCACTTCTTCCACCTCAGGGGCTTCGCGTTCGAGGGTGGGGTTCTGATCCATTTCCTCACGAACCATCAACTGAAGGTCGAGGATGGGGACTTGTAGTACTTTTAGGGATTGCAACATTTGCGGGGTGAGCGACTGCTCCATCCGCTGTTGCTGAACTAAACCTAGAGACTGTTCGGCCATTTCGATTTACAAATTCAAGTGACTATTTAACAATTACGCCTCCTTGAATAACAGGAAACAGAAGAAGATACAATTGAACACTCATGAGCATTAAACTTTGTGTATTAGCCAGTGGAAGCGCCGGGAACTGTACGTTCGTCGGAACGGAGACGACTCGTATCCTGATCGATGCGGGGCTTTCGGCAAAAAAAACCACGGAACGCCTGGCCGAAATCGGCGAGACACCGGAGCGGATCGATGCCATTTGCGTGACGCATGAGCATGGCGATCATATTTCCGGGATCCGGGTTTTACAGAAGAAGCATGGCATCCCTGTTTATGCCAATGCCGGAACAGTCGAAGGAATTCGCGCGGCGAAAAAGGGCCGCGAGGTGACCTGTCGTCAGTTTACCACCGGCTCGGCTTTCGAGGTCGGCGATATCCAGTTGGAACCATTTTCGGTTCCGCATGATGCCTACGAGCCGGTTGGGTTTGTGATGCGGAGCGGCGGCCGTTCGATCGGGATGGCGACCGATGTCGGGATTGTGACTACTCTGTTGCGTGAGAAGCTTCGCACCTGTGATGTCGTGGTCATTGAAGCCAACCATGAAGAGTCGATGGTTCATGAGGCGGCGCGGCCCTGGAGTTTGAAGCAACGGATCTTGAGCAATCAGGGCCATCTCTCTAATCGTGCCGCTGCCGCTCTGATTGGTGAGATCGCCGGCGAACGACTGACGCATCTTTTTCTTGCGCACCTGAGCGGGGACTGCAACAGTCCGCATCGTGCCCGCAGTGCGTTCGAGACGGTTCTCGCCGAGGCGGGGCATCATCATGTAAGTATCTGTATGACCGGTGCCGGTGCGGCCAGTGAAATTTTGGAACTCTAAGAATGGGAAAACAGTCGAACGAACGGCTGGAGCAACGCCTGCTGAAGGTGATCTCCAAAGAGGTTCAGGGGAAACGCGCGGCCTGTCTGCGCGGCCTTCTCCGCGTGCTGTCCTGGGTTTTCTATCTTTTGGTTCAGCTGAGGCTTTTGCTTTTCAAGCACCGTATTTTGCGGGCGAGCACGTTGGGTTGTCAGGTGATTAGTGTTGGCAATGTGACGGTCGGCGGAACGGGGAAAACCCCGATTGTGGAGACGTTTGCCCGCTCGCTTCACCAAAAAGGCCGCAAGGTTGCCATTCTGAGTCGCGGGTATAAAAGCCGCAAAACCCCGTTTTGGGAGAAGATTCTCAGGAAGGAAGAGCGCCTGCCCCGTGTGGTTTCTAATGGCGAGCAGCTTTTGCTGAACTCAGATCTTGCCGGGGATGAGCCTTTTATGCTCGCATCCAATCTTCCTGAAGTCGCTGTGCTGGTCGATAAAGACCGAGTCAAGTCGGGCAAATACGCCATTCGCAAACTGGGATGCGACACGCTGGTGCTCGATGACGGGTTTCAGTATCTCGGCCTGCAACACCGGATGGATATTGTACTGGTGGACTATACCAATCCCTTTGGCTACAGCCGTCTTCTGCCGCGCGGCCTGTTACGTGAGCCCGCACGAAATATTAAGCGTGCTGGGTTTATCTTCATCACTAAATGCCCTCCCGAAGGCGCGCCGGAACTGAAGGCTACGTTGCGGGCGCTCAACCCGTATGCAGAGATTTCTGAGTGTCGCCACACCTCAAAGTATTTAAAAAACCTCTATACGCGCGAGCAACTGGGTCTGGATGCCATTGAAGGTCGTAAGGTGGCGACCATCTCCGGAATTGCGGTTCCGCAGGGGTTTGAGAATGGGGTGCGCACTCTGGGGGCAGAAATTGTCTATAGCGCCCGCTATGCCGACCACCATCGCTATACCCAGCAGGAGATCATCGAAACGATCAACAAGGCGGTTCATGCGGGGGCGGAGATGATCGTCACCACCGAAAAAGATGCGGTTCGCTTCCCGCGGATCGACCGGTGCGACCTGCCGGTGATTTACCTGCGCGTGGAGATCGAAATGCTTTCCGGATCCGATGCATTTAACGACTGGATTAACCGGATTTGTTTTAAATAAAAAAAGGAAAGGGAAGAGGATGGAGACTGAGTTATGGGCGCGATCTCCGGGGAAGGCGTTTGCCGCACTGGCAGGGCGTGCGCTTTTTTATGCGGTTTTTCTGGGCGGGCTGACGTACGGAATGCTGTGGGGGGCGGTCAACTACGGTCCGGCATTTTATGGCGAGACAGGCCCCGTCGAAATTATGGAAGCGGTATTCGCGTTATTGGCGGCATCGTTTTTTCTGCTGGCCGGGCGACAGGAGCGGTCCCGAGAGCCCTGCATGATTATTCTGGCCGGGTTTCTCTTCTGCCTTTTTATCCGTGAGTCGGACTATTTTTTTGATGCGCTGATTACCCGTCATGCATGGAAGGTGGGCGTGACACTGGTTCTTGTCTTCATGGGGTTGTATGCCTGGCGGCATCGACAGGAGATGTATCAATCCACACTTCAGTTCATGAGCCATCCGAGCTTCGGGATTTTCGTAAGCGGGCTGTTGATATTGATCGTTTTTTCCCGGCTGTTTGGATATGGCGACTTTTGGGAAGGATTGCTCCTTGATGAGACCTGTCTGGCCGTCAAACAGATTGTGGCAGATCATACAGAAGAGATTGCCTATATCCAGCTATGGGATGAGAAAGCTCTAATCATCACACGGATTGTGGAAGAGAGTACGGAACTGGCGGGCTATTTTCTCATGCTGATTGCTTCCTGGGAATACTTGCACGATGCCCGTATCTGTCGACGGATCGGATTTTGATACGGGTTTCTGTGGTGCTGCAAAATGGCCTTGTGTATAAACGGTTGTGCGGATCATCCACTCCCCGATCCGCAGAACAGAAACAGATAGGACAATGATGATGCATTCTGGAAATTTCGACAGTTTAAACGGTGCTCGCATCCTGATTACCGGCGGGACCGGCTCCCTTGGAAAAAAGCTCACTCGCGTGTTGCTCGATGCGGCCAGTGACTCGGTCGTTGTGGTGTTCAGCCGGGACGAATTCAAGCAGTTCGAAATGCGTTCAACCTTTTCTCCGGACGATCAGAAGCGATTGCGGTTTTTTATCGGCGATGTGCGCGATGCCGATCGCCTGCGCCGCGCCATGGTGGGTGTGGACTATGTCATTCATGCGGCCGCCCTCAAGCAGGTGGACACGGCAGAGTACAACCCGGGCGAGTGCATCAAAACCAATGTGGACGGCGCAGAAAACGTCATTGAAGCGGCTCTTGTATCCGGGGTGAAAGGGGTGGTCGCGCTCTCCACCGATAAGGCCTGCGCGCCGATCAATCTCTATGGTGCGACCAAGCTGGTTTCAGACAAGCTTTTCGTGGCGGCCAACAACATTAAAGGCGAGCACGAAATCCGGTTCAGCGTGGTGCGTTACGGAAATGTGATGGGCTCGCGAGGGTCGGTTATTCCGTTCTTCGTCAAGCAACGGGAGCAGGGCTTCCTTCCGATTACGCACACCGAGATGACCCGCTTTAATATCTCTCTCGATGAGGGTGCGGCACTGGTCCTCTTCGCGCTCCACAACCATCTGGGCGGGGAGATCTTTATTCCGAAAATTCCCTCCTACAAGATTCTCGATGTGGCCGAAGCGGTCGCCCCGAGTTGCGAGCTGCGCAATGTGGGCATCCGCCCCGGCGAAAAACTGCACGAGGAGATGATTACCGCGACCGACTCTCTGGACACCATCGACCTTGGAAAATACTACGCGATCCTGCCGTCTGTCTCATTCAACTATGTCCGCGAGGACTACCTGAAGCATCATCACGCCGTTTATGTTCCGGAAGGGTTTGCCTACAACTCCGGAACCAACACAGAGTGGGATACGGTTGAGTCCCTGCGCGAAAAAATCAGGACATTTGTTGACCCGGAATTCAAGGTTGACGGCTGACACCTGAGACCTGAAAGGAGAGGGCATGTCTAATCGGAAGGATGATTTGATTGCTATATTCACAACCATGTCTAAAAACGTAAAAAAGCGCAGACAATGAAAGAAAGTCTAAAATCTCAGGATTCAGCGGCCGTCCCTCAACCCTTCGACTCAGGTCTCAGGTCTCAACCCTCATCCCTTCCTTCTCCCCCTTGTTGTCTTCCTTACGGCCGCCAGACCATTGATGAACAGGATGTTCAGGCCGTGGTGGATGTGCTGCGCGGAGACTGGCTCACCTGCGGCCCGGCAGTGACCCGGTTTGAGCAGGTTGTGCGCGAGTACATTGGTGTCAAACATGCCATCGCGGTGAGCAATGGGACCGCCGCCCTGCATCTCTGCTGCCTGGCTCTGGGCGTTCGCCCTGGAGATGTGGGTGTCACCTCCCCGCTAACTTTTTTGGCCTCGGCCAACTGCATTGCTTATTGCGGCGGGCGGCCGGATTTTGTGGACATCGACCCGCACACCTATTGCTTCAATCCTGAACGACTGGAGGAATATATTCAGAAAAACGGGGTGCCCAGAGTGGTCATTCCTGTTGACTTTGCTGGCGTTCCAGTCGACCTGCCGCGCATTTATGAGTTGGCGAAACAGTACGGGTTTTCAGTAATCGAAGACGCGGCGCACTCCATCGGGAGCAGCTACCGGCATGAGAGCCGCACCATTCGTTGCGGGTCCTGTGTCCATTCCGATTTGGCAATCTTTTCTTTCCATCCGGTCAAAACCGTTACTGCCGGGGAGGGCGGCATGGTTTTGACCAATGACGACGAACTGGCGGCCCGCGTACGGATGTTTGCCAGTCATGGCATGGAGCGCGACCCCGCGTTGTTTCAGCTGTGGCCGGTCTGCACGGCCGATGGCACTCTGGAGGAGAAAGACCTGCCGACGGATCCCGCAGACGGAAGGGTGCCCTGGCTCTACCAGCAGCAGGAGTTGGGGTACAACTATCGAATCACAGATCTTCAGTGTGCGTTGGGTGCGTCGCAGATCAGTCGGCTGGATCAAATCATTCAGCGGCGACGGGTTCTTTTCGATCAATATCAACAGGCCTTCGGGTCGAATCCAAAATTAATCTGCCCCCCATGCCCAGAGGGCACCGAGCCCGCCTATCACCTTTATGTTCTGCGCTTTAAAGACGGGGCAGAGTCGATGCGCCTCGCGGCCTGCGCCGCACTGCGGGAAGAGGGAGTCTTTGCACAGGTTCATTATCTTCCGGTTTATCTGCAACCCTGGTATCGCCAACAATATGGCTACACGCCCGGAAAATGCCCCGAAGCCGAAGCCGTTTATGGCGACTGCTTGAGCCTCCCGCTCTTCCCTGCCATGACCGAGGAGGACATACAAAAGGTCGTTCAGATCATAAATAGGCTCACCTCTTTTCTAAAAATCATCTGATGGATACAGGACTATTTCTATGAAACTATATTTTGGATTCAATCTTCAGACTCACGCACTGCTGTGTCATGAAATGGCCAAGACCATTTCGGAGGCCGTGCCCGGCTCCCGTTTTGCCGGTGTGATGACCGTGAAGGGCGGTCGCCACGAAAAGTGGCTCAAGAAACAGACCGAAGTGGCCTACGACCTGCTCGACAGCACCGATGCCATCGAAAAGCGTGCGTTGGACTATGAGGCCCCCGTGGAACGTATTGTTGAGTGGGAGCGCCGGCTCGATTGTCCGCTTTTAGACCTGGTTATTGCGGATCGAAACATCGGGCACCGCTATATCACTGACGGTCGATATATCCGAACCGA
>JAUXCB010000083.1 GCA_030619095.1 Verrucomicrobiota bacterium
CGCGCCGAGGCCAGGATTCGCCCCACCGTCGGACGAGATACTTTCATCCGTTCAGCGACCTCTTCCTGATAAAGCCCTTCGGCATCAGCGAGGCGCACGGCCTCGATTTCATCAAAGGTCAGTACCACCTCTTCGAGGTCGCGCATCGGCACGCCCGTCGGTTTGAACCAGTTTACGGGCGGCGGGTTTTCAATTTCTCGCGGGGTGACAGGTCGGGGCATACGATTCTCTCCAGTTGCGTATGATATGAACATATGCTTATAACTGGGTCAAGCGTTATTCTGAAAGAAAAGGGAAAACGATCAATTGCTGGCGATCTGGAGGCCGAGGTGACGGATCATGGCCAAATCGGTGGCGTATTGCGATCCGGCGACCGTGAGGTAATTCCCGGTCATGAGACCATTGGCCCCGGCGGCAAAGAGATCGGCCTGCCGGTCGCCCAGCACATGGGTGCGCCCGCCGCAGATGCGCAGCGTGGTTTCAGGCAGCATCAAACGGTAGAGCGCGATAATGCGCAAGGCCTCTTCGGCAGAGAGCGGCGGCCGGTCTTTCATCGGCGTGCCTTCGTGTGGATAGAGAAAGTTGATCGGCACGCTGTCGACGCCGAGCTCGCGCAGGGTGAGGGCGAGGTCGATGCGGTCGTCCCAGCTTTCGCCGAGGCCGAAAAGCCCGCCGGAACAAACGTTGAGCCCGGCCGCCTGCGCGGCGTTGACGGTTTCAAGGCGTTGTGACCATTGCTGGGTGGAACAGATGTGCGGATAAAAATTTTCGGAGGCTTCGAGGTTGTGGTGAAAGCGGGTGACTCCAGCCTCTTTAAGGAGGATGAGCTCTTCCGGGGCCAGCCGTCCGAGCGAGCCACAGACCGGGGCTTTTTGGCCGATGCCGATTTTTTTCACCGTGGCGGCGAATTCTTCAAGCTCGCTGGAGGAGAGCTTCCCCCCGCTGGTCACGACCCCGCAGAGGCGGTCGCCTTCTGCAAGGTCTTCGCGGATGCGGGATTCGAGCACGTGACCCTCCATAAAGGGATAGGCCTCAATCTCGGTGCGGTTATGTCCACTTTGGGAACAGAAGCGACAGTCCATATCGCACTGACCGCTTTTGGCGTTGATGATGGAGCAAAGCTGGACTTTCTTGCCGAAGCGGTGTTCCCGAATGCGGGTAGCCGCCGCGAAAAACTCGATCTCCTGCGCCTCGCGGGCCAGCCACATCGCCTCGGATTTTGAGCATCCTTTGCCTGCCAGTGCGTTTTTTTCAATTTGTTTCAACATCACTATCCTGCCCTTCTCGATCCGACATTAGCCGACCGACCCTTGCCTGCAACACGTTTTTTACTTTAATGCTCCCGGCGCAGTGGCTGGAAGACTTTCACCCGTTCCAACCTTACAATAAGAGGGGCAGGCTTCTCTGCGTTGAACATTCCTTTTCATCCTAAAGCCTTGCAACTTTTTCAGTTCACGACTTAACTGCTCTCATTATGCAAATCGATGAAACAGCAAAAGAACTTACGGGGCTCTATGCGACGGGCCACGACGACCGCCCGGACAACGTCCTATGGAACTATCCGGCCGCCGACAAGGTGGTCAGCGTGCTTAAAACGCTGATCCATGTGATTTTCCCCGGGATGTACCCCTCCGAGCCTGAAGAGCTCGAAGTTCACTTCACCAAACAGCTCAAGAAAGTCCGCAACGAACTCCTGCCGGAGATCGAACGCGCCGTGCCCTACCGCTGGCTGGCCGCCGCCGAACAGGGGATCGAGCCCCTTTCCGATCTCCCCGCCGAAGCCGAACGAATTTTCAATGAATTTATCAGCGAGTTGCCTTCTGTGCGCAAGCGGGTTATTGATGATGTCATCGCCGCTTACAATGGGGACCCGTCGGCTCTCAGCTACGCGGAGGTCAAGCTCGCCTACCCCGGCTTGCTGGCTATCACCTCCCACCGTATCGCCCATCAGCTCTACCGGCTCAATGTACCGATCATTCCACGCATCATGAATGAATGGACCCACGCCAAAGCCGGAATCGATATCCATCCCGGCGCCACGATTGGCCGGGGGTTCTTCATCGACCACGGAACCGGCGTAGTGATCGGCGAAACCACAAAGATCGGCAGCAATGTAAAAATTTATCAAGGAGTCACCCTCGGTGCGAAAAGTTTCCCGCTCGACGAACACGGCCATCCCATCAAACACATTCAGCGGCACCCGACCGTGGAGGATCGCGTCGTCATCTATGCCAACACCACGGTGCTGGGCGGCAAAACCGTCCTCGGCCACGATTCCGTTATCGGGGGGAATACCTTCCTTCTTGAAAGTGTTCCACCGCACAGTTTTGTCTCAAAAACTGAGGCGGGGGCCACCGTGTGGGTCAGGGACATGTCCGGCTTACTGGGCGGACTCGGCATTTAACTTATGAAAAAGAGGGGAAAAGGCTGGACGCAACCCACGGCCTTCCCTATATTTCTTCGCTTTTAAGACCCTTTCAGGAGCAGAACATGCCAAAAATGAAAACTAAAAAGTGTGCGGCCAAACGTTTCAAGAAAACGGCCACCGGAAAACTTAAATTTTCCCACATGGGTGGTAGCCACATTCTGACCAACAAGAACCGCAAGCAGAAGCGCCGTCTCGGTAGCCAGACCATTCTGGACTCCGCAGACCACAAGCGCATTGCGAAAACCATCCCCTACGCTTAATTTCTAAGGAGTAATCAACCATGCCAAGAGCAACGAATGCACCGGCGTCAAAACGTCGCCACAAAAGCCGCCTCAAACTCGCTAAAGGGTTCCGGGGTTCGCGCAGTAAACTTTTCCGTCAGGCCACAGAGGCCGTTGACCGGGCACAGGCCATGGCCTATGTACACCGCAAACACAAGAAACGCGATTTTCGCCGTCTCTGGACTGTCCGCATCAATGCGGCCTGCCGCGCCAATGGAATCACCTATAGCCGTTTCATTGAAGGGCTGAGCAAAGCGAACGTGACAATCAATCGGAAAATGCTCTCCGAGATCGCGATCTTCGACGAAGCAGGATTTTCCAAAATCGTTGAAACCGCACAGACGGCGATTAGCTAAACCGCTTCTCACTGAAACCAAAAAGACCGGCACCCGCCGGTCTTTTTTTTGTTCGATCTAGCTACTGCGGCGGATGAGGATGAAGCCGAGCATCTGGGTGCCGATCAGCGGTAACCATAGAATCAGATTTGGCTGCAGTGCTGGATGCTCGGCCAGGGCCTTGGCGACGACGATGAAAATGTAGTAGGCAAAAACAATCGCCAGACTCATCATCATTCCCGCCGAGGTTTCTTTGCGGTGCGACTTCAGACCGAGGGGGATGCCGATCAGCATGAAGGCAAAGCAGGCAACCGCCGTGGAAATCCGCCGATTGGCTTCGATCACCATGCGGGATTTTTCAATCTGCATATCCTCCGGGGTGAGTTTCAGCAAGAGCCGCTTGCCCTCCACGAGGGCCAACGCCTCTTCCACCGACCGGTCCTCCGCCGTGAGCAGGGCCTTCAACTCTGTAGATTCCGCGTGCAGCCGCTGTTTTTCTAACCCAGTCACTTCTGGAGAAAGAGTGGCAACCTGGTTGGCATAGCGGACAAGATTAATCAGCAGGCTCATCCGCATGTGGCTTCGTTTTCGCCGCACCTTTCCGCTTTTAAGCATATCGGCGAAATCAAGGGAAACCGGATAGTATTCAGCGTTTACATAGGTGGTTTTAGAAACATCAATTGGATCGGCCGCATCGGGGATCTCGATGTTTACATCATACAGCTTCACCATCAGCAGCTTGTTTTCATTGTCCGGCTCCAGCGTACCCCGTTTCGCTCGGATACTGCGTTTGATTTGCCCCGCACCATCCAGCTCATAGGCCACCACATCTTTGATCGCATTACCATTTTTCCGACCGACATAAATCAACAGCCCGGGGAAGTCGCTAATGAAACGTCCCTCTTCGAGCAGATTGAGCGGCTCCTCCACTCCGGCACTCTGAAGGAGCTTCCGGTTGGCGTATTTGGCCTGGGGAGCCACCTCGCTGTTGATGTACACGCAAATTCCGGTGAAAAGGATCGATAGCAAAACCAGCGGAGCCACCAGCCTCCACAAGCTGAGTCCGCAAGCCTTCATCGCAGTGATCTCATTATCCATGGAGAGCCGCCCGAAAAGAAGCAAGGCCGAAAACAGAGTGCTGATCGGCATGGAAAACGAAAGGATATACGGGACATTCTGAAAAAAGAATCGGGCAATCAAAGCCGGGGAGATCCCCCGCGCCACAAGATCTACCGCCTTCACCAGAGCGCCCATCGTCATCACAAACGTGATCAACCCGAGTGCCGTCAAAAAGATCAACAGATAATCCAAAACAATATAGCGATTCAGTATACGCATAAAACTACTCCGCCCCATGATGCTGCACGGCGGATTTCACCGTGTTGGCCAGAAGCATGGTGATTGTCATCGGACCGACCCCGCCGGGCACCGGCGTAATCGCCGATGCCTTTTCAGCTACCGGTTCAAAATCGACATCGCCGCAGAGACGATAGCCGCGTTTTTTGGTGTCATCCTTAACGCGGTTCATGCCGACATCAACAACAACCGCACCCTCTTTGATCATATCCGCAGTCAGCGTATTCGGCCATCCGGATGCGACCACCACAATATCGGCCTGTCGGGTCAACTCGGCCATGTTTTTGGTGCGCGTGTGGCACATCGTCACCGTCGCATTGCCCAGCTCGCTTTTCTGGCTGAGCAGGTTGGACAAGGGACGGCCGACAATATTGCTTCGGCCGATCACGACGACGCGTGCGCCGGATGTTTCAATACCGGAATGTTTCAGAATCTGAAGAATCCCGTGCGGGGTGCAGGGCAGAAATGCGGGCATCCCCATCATCATGCGCCCGACATTCATCGGATGGAATCCATCAACATCCTTGTCGGGATCAATCGCCTCGATCACCGACTCCTCCATGGAGGAATCCGGCAGCGGAAGCTGGACAAGAATTCCATGGATTTGATTGTCCGAATTAAACTGCTGAACCACATCAAGAACTTCCTCGCGTGTGGCGGTCGCAGGGAGCTTCACTTCGCGCGAATAGAGACCGGTTTCTTTGCAGGCGCGCTCTTTAGCCGTTACATAGGAGCGCGAAGCGGGGTCATCGCCCACCAGCAACACACCGAGTCCGGGAACAACCCCCTGCCCCCTCAGCCCAATCACGCGCGCCGTGAGCTCCGCACGGATCTCCGCAGAAATCACCTTGCCGTCTAAAATCTTCGCCACCGCTTTTCTCCTCTTTTAGGTTTAATGATGAAGAGTTCTAACCTAATGTTCCGTCGGTTTCAATTATGGAATGGATTAATGACGTATCCGGCGGGGTGGACGTGCGAATTCGAGCCGTTCCGCGCGCCGCGAAAAACAAAATTCAGGGTCTGTACAACAACGCCCTGAAGGTTCGGTTGACGAGTGCGCCGGTCGACGGAAAGGCCAACCAGGCCCTGATCCGGGTTTTGAGCAAATCGCTGGCCGTCCCGAAATCACGAATCCGGCTGTTGCAGGGCGAAACCAATCACAACAAACTAATTCGAATCGACGGACTATCAAAAGAAAATGTGATGGCGAAACTTGAAATCAAATAGGCGTTTACCATGGAGATCCTGTTACTCATCTTAACCCTTCTACTCTGCGGGCTCGCCCTGCTCCTCTCGGCACTCGCCCTCTCCGGAACCTGGGTGGTGCTGGCCGCCGCGCTCATCACCAAACTCAGTGCCGGAGTTCCGGGCTGGGGAACGCTGTGGGCCTTCATTCTGCTCTGTATCGCCGTTGAACTGCTGGAGGCACTGGCTGGCTTTATGGGGATTCAAAAACGAGGCGGATCGCGTCTGGCCGGCGTAGCCGCCCTTCTCGGCGGAGTGATCGGCGCGATCATCGGAACGAGCTTTATTCCGATCATTGGAACCATCGCCGGCATGCTGCTCGGCTCCTTTGCCCTGGCCTATTTCTGCGAACAATCCCGCCTCCGGCACCATGAAAAAGCCGCCCATATTGCCTTTGGGGCGGTCTGGGCGCGACTCGGCGTCATGCTTCTCAAAACCGGACTGACCGCCGCGATGAGTCTCTGGCTGATCCTCGCCCTGCTGCAATAAAAACGGTTTTATCTGGCGAGAAAACCCAAAACATGATCGGATTGGTCTCCTATGAAAAACGGGTCAGATCTTTGGAGCACAGGTCGTCTGTTCAAGGCTTCGTTTAACGAGAAGCGAACGGCGATTGAATCCGTTTACAGCCAAGCCAACCGCGTTCTGCGCGTTCCAAAGGATACACCGTTCGAATACACTGTTTCCATGGAACCGATCCCGGCATCCTTCTACACCCCTCGCAAAAACATTTTCTCCACCCTCTTCCAATCGATGTACCATCTGATGGACTGCGATCCGAAACATCGTCTCTTTTACGGAAAGTTGATCCACCTCTTCCGCATCTGGGTGACCAGTGCCGACAACCTGCTTGACGAAGAGGACAAGGTATTCTGGCGGAAAAGAAAGGCAAACTATCCGAAAACCACACCGAGGTGAAACTCCCCCTCCCCTCCACCGAGTGGATTATTCAATACGATCTGTAATGGAGCTTCTTCAGGGAGCCGCTGGCGGGGGCGGAACATCCCCACGGGGGTGAGTGACTAAATCCCCGCGAAAACGAAAGCGAGTGTGGTGCTTCAATCCACGCCCCGCGCGGGGGGGGGTGACGAACTGCCGTGTCCGCACTCCACTAGATAATCCCAGTCAACCAGAC
>JAUXCB010000038.1 GCA_030619095.1 Verrucomicrobiota bacterium
CATCTTCAGAGCCTGAGTGAGGATCTTCGGCAGATGGATCGGGTCGATTCTGTCGTCTCAATTCTCGATGTTCCGCTACTGCGCAATCCACCGTGCCCGCTCAGTGAGATCAAGTCGAACATCAAGCGGCTCAGCTCGTCGGATGTGGATCTGGCTCTGGCAGAGCGAGAGTTTAACGAGAGTCCGCTATTTAAAAACTATCTGGTTAGCGAGGATCTCAAGTCCACGGCTCTGCTGGTTGTTCTCAAGCCCAACGAACGGCTCTCCCGGCTTGGCGAGGAGCGCGCGAACTGGAAGTCGGCGGAGAGTACCGGGCCGCTGACCCGCACGGAACGCCTGCAGAAACGGATGTCGGAAGAGGCGTATCGTCAGGAAAAGGGCCAGACGATCCGGCAACGCAGAGAGGATATGGTCGAAATTCGTTCCATTATTGATCGCTACCGGGTCGCGGGAACCCATTATCTTGGCGGCGTTCCGATGATTGCCGACGATATGCTCACCTTCATTCGCAATGACCTGAAAATATTCGGGTTCGGCATTCTTCTGTTTCTTCTGCTGACGCTCGGTTTTATTTTCCGCCGCGTTCGCTGGGTGCTGTTGCCCATGCTCTGCTGTCTTCTCTCCGTGACCGCGATGATGGGGTTGCTCGGGATCTTCCGCTGGGATGTTACGGTGGTCTCCTCCAACTTCATCTCGCTACAGATGATCATGACGATGGCTCTATCTATTCACATCGCGGTTCGCTACACAGAGCTGCTCGCCCGGCATCCGTTACGCGATCGGAACTCCCTGGTTGTCGAGACGGTTCGCACCATCTTCCGTCCCTGCCTCTATACCACCACCACCACCATCGCCGGGTTCTCGTCGCTTGTCTTCTGTAATATCCTGCCGGTGATCAATTTCGGCTGGATGATGACGGCCGGGCTGACGGTGTCGCTGTTGGTCACCTTTATCATCATTCCGTCCGCACTCGCTCTATTGCCTCCCCTGCCATCTCTGCAGAGCAGGCACTTTGGAACCCGCTTTACCGGAGCAATGGCCTCGTTCACCCAGAACCGGCCGGGGTGGATTGGGCTGATCAGCATCGCGATTGCCGTGCTGACTGTGGTCGGGACGCTGAAGCTCAATGTCGAAAACAGTTTCATCAACTATTTTCGCCCCGGAACCGAGATTTATAAGGGGATGCACTTCATTGATCAGAATCTTGGGGGAACCACGCCGCTTGACATTGTCGTGGATTTCGATGCGGCACCCGTCGCGGTTTCAGTAGCTGATCCCGAACCGGAAGAGGCAGGTTTTTTTGATGAATTCGACGAGTTTGAGTCTGAGGCCGATCAGGATAAATACTGGTATACCCCGGCAAAGCTCGATCTGATCGGAAGGATACACCGCTATCTGGATGCGCGCACGGAGGTGGGCAAGGTACTCTCCCTTCATACGGTGATGGAGTTTGCACAGTGGCTTAATGGGGGTGAAAAGCTCGATGGGCTGGGCACGATCCTTCTGTTTAATGAACTGCCGGAGGATTTCAGGGAGTTTGTGCTGAAGCCTTATGTTTCGATTGAGGCCAATCAGGCCCGTGTTTCAGTCCGTATTGAGGATTCCCTGAAACATCTTCGGCGTGACCATCTCCTGCGCGATATTCGCCAGGATCTGGGTGCCGAACTGGACAACCGGACGGAATCGATTCAGCTCACCGGGATGATGGTGCTCTACAATAATATGCTGCAAAGCCTCTTCGCATCACAGTTTCAGACTATCGGCATCACCGTGGCCGCCATTTTGCTTATGTTTGTTCTTCTCTTCCGGTCGGTCACCATCGCGCTCATTGCCATGATCCCCAATCTGATTTCCTCGCTGGTTATCCTCGGGGTGATGGGACTGGCTGGGATCCCACTCGATATGATGACGATTACCATCGTCGCCATCAGCGTGGGAATTGCCGTGGACAACACCATTCATTATATTCATCGCTTCCAGCATGAACTGCAGGTGGACGGGAGCTATGTTTTGGCCATGCACCGAACCCATGGATCGATTGGTCGGGCATTGTACTACACCACATTCACCATCGTGGTCGGCTTCTCGATCCTGACATTCAGCAACTTTATCCCCAGCGTGTTATTCGGCTTGTTCACCGGGCTGGCCATTGCAATGGCTCTGCTGGCCTCTCTCACGCTCCTGCCGGTGATGCTGATCAAGTTCAAACCGTTTAAACGGCTGGGGGACTCATCGGGTTCCCCGAATCGGACGGAGCCGATGTGATCTCCGCGCCGCGCTCGCCGGATTCGTTGAGCGCATGATCCTTTTAGACGGAATGGAAACGACACTGAATTTTGTTCGGGCGTGGGGGCGTTTAGTTCTTATTGTTTGCAGAGCTTGGCTTCCCTTTTTGGGAGTGATAACTTTTATGCCTAGTTTATGTACAATAAATTGGCTGAAGGTAACGTTAGATATCATTGGTTTGGTTTGAAAACACAGGGGAAAAACGTGATAAAAAAAATACTCATTCTGATGGTGTGTGTTGCCTCCTGTGCCGCGCTGGCACAAGAACCGCCTGCGAAAAAAAAACGCAAGAAACCCCCAGAAAGACCCGTGGCGATGGCCCCGGCGAACATCGTGGAGACGGTGCCAGATTCGGGTTCGGTTCAGAACGGAAGTCAGGAAAACTTCGATAAGGTTATGGGGAGTTTTTCTGAGTTGGCCATGAAGTTTTCCAAAGAGGATTCCAGCAACATCGATCTCTTTGTTTATGAATGTAAATATATCAGCGCCGAGGCGTTCAGCCGGGCATTGGAACCATTCCTTTCGGTCAACGGAGAACTGGCGGCCTGTGAAGATGCTGATTTGGTGATTATTTCCGATGAAAAAGACCGCATGGAACGGTTGAAGAAAATTGCGGAATCGATTGATCGCCCGGTACGGCAGGTGCTTGTCAGTGCCAGCGTGGTTGCCTTCCAGATCACCGATGGCTTCGAAAAAGATTTGAGTATTCAGTATAGCCAGTTCCGAAACATGAAGAATTTGGGGTCGGGCGGGACTGCGGATTTGGCCGAACGGGTTTTGAATGCCATCTTGCCGGCTGGCGGGAATCCCTCCTCGTTGAGCGGGCACTCTTCATACGTTTATTATGATCCGGAAGAACAAGCCATTTTCTCTTCCTTTCTCACGTTCCTCGACAGCAGCGGAAGCGCCCGAATTCTCTCTTCGCCGTCACTGATTATGCGACGCGGGTATACGGGAAATATTCTATCCGGGGAGGACATCCCAATCACCAAATCTACCCAGAACTCGGCCGGAACAAATTATTCGGTAGATTACAAATCGGTCGGCATCAAATTGCGGGTGACCCCTGAGTCGATCTTCGATGACCGGGTGGTGCTGGAAGTCAGCCCGGAAGTTTCTAATATTGTTCGTTATGAAGAATCCGCCGCGGGCCGCAACCCGGTGATTGCCATCCGTAATGCCAGCACCAAGCTGGAAATCAACGATGGACATATGGTCTCGATCGGCGGCTTGCTTCGCGAAGAGCAGATCGAAACAAAAAAACAGGTTCCAATTCTTGGACGTATTCCGTTGCTGGGAACCCTGTTCCGGGCATCGAGCAGTGAATCGGTTCGGTCGCAACTGGTTATCTTTCTGACGGTGGATGTGGTGGACCCCGCAGACCTTTCATCGGATACGATTCGTGCGGGTGAACTCTCGGACGAGCTCCAAGAAAAGGTCGATGCCTCCCGTAAAGAACCCTCTCGTCAGAAGAGATCCTTGTGGGACGGACTGAAAAAACTCTTCCGGTGACATCATGCAAAAATTGATTCATCATTCCGTTCTTTGTCTGACCGCGTTGCTCGTTTTAAACGGGTGCGGAAAAAAGGATCACGGAGACGATCAGCCCGATCAAATCTATGAAGTGACTCAGGGGAACTTCAATATCATCATTTCTGCGAACGGCACGCTCGATGCCATTAAGCGTTATAACATCGAAGCACCACCGATCGCCAAGAGGGGGCTCGATATTATTGAGGCGGTGGACAATCAGACCCCCCTTAAGAAAGGGGACCAGATTGTTCTCTTCTCGGATGAGAAATATATCGAGCACCTTGAGGATCAGGAAATAAGAATCGAAGAGGGCGAGAAAAACCTGATGCTTCACGAGCAGGATTATCAGATGAAAATCGCCGATATTGTCAGTCTGATCAAAAAGGCGACCGATGCGCACCGTGCAAGTCTCGAGGCCCTCGAGAAATATGTGAATGAAGATGCCCCTTTGCAAAAGAAAGATCTTCAGAAAGACGTTGAGGTCGCCCGGAAGAATGTAAAGGATGAGAAGAGGGATCTTGCTCAGTTGAAGGAGAATCTGCTCTCCGCCTCCATGGGCGATGAAGGCGCGCGGCTGGGAATCGAAGGGCAGATCGAGGATTCGAAAGAAAAGATGGAGAACCTGGAGAACGCAGAAGAACGGCAGATTTATGATCTGCGGATTTTCAAGCAGTACACGTTTCCTCAGAACTCGCGGATACTGCAGCAGACTGTAGTCAAGGCCGAAATGGATCTGCAGAAACAGCTGGTAAATGCCACCGCGCAACGGGTGCAGCTGGAACGGAAAATCTATGCGCAGAAGCGCACGCTGAAAACATTGCGCAAGCAGCGGAGTGATTTAATTGAAAATATGGGCATGCTCACCGTCACGGCGCCGGTTGATGGTGTGATCAGCTACGGGGATCCCAACCCGCGCCGCCGCCATCAACAGCAGAAAGAAATCGTCGTGGGGGCTTCCCTGCAGCCTTCCGAGTTGATTGGCAGTATTCCGGATTTGAGCCGTTTAGTCGTGACTCTGGATATTCCCGAGACCACTCGGTCCAAAGTCGATGTTGGAATGCGCTCCGAGATGCGCATCAAGGCGCTGCCGAATCTGAGAATGTCCGGTGAGGTGAGTAAAATCGCTGATATGGCATCCCATCTGAACTTCTGGGATCGTACCAGCCCGAAAATATATCCCACCGTCATTTTGATTTATGAGACCGATCCCGCGCTTCGTCCCGGTATGAGCGTGGAGGTCGATATGGTTTCAGAAGAGATTCGCAACGTGATTTTTGTTCCCGTTGAAGCGCTCTACGCAAAAGAGGGAACGATTTTCTGCCGAGTCAGGAAAAGGATGGGTCCTGAGGAACGCGAGGTGAGAATCGGGCGAAGTTCCAGTAGTTTTGTGGAAATCCTGGAGGGTCTTGAGCCTGGGGAGAAGGTTCTTCTGAGCCGGGAGGGGCTGTAAGTTGAGTTTGATTCAATTGCAGGGAATCAGTCGGGTCTACGGTAGCGGAAAGACTGCGGTTCATGCGTTGCGATCCGCGGATCTTCGCATCGAAAAGGGCACCTTCGTCGCCATTTATGGCGCGTCCGGCTCCGGAAAATCCACCATGCTCAATATGCTCGGACTGCTCGATGAACCCACCGCAGGTTCATACTGGTTGGAAGGGCGTAATGTCGCGAACCTTTCCGATAAGGAGCGCTCTTATATTCGCTGTCGAAAAGTGGGAATCATCTTTCAGTCCTTCAACCTCTTCCCTCATTTTTCGATCCTTGAAAACGTCTGTATGCCTATGCGGTTTGCCGGACTGGAGCGAAAGGAGATGCTTGCCCGGGCGGCAGAGCTGTTGGATCGCCTCGGCCTTGGCTCCCGGCTGAAACATAGTCCCTCACAGCTTTCCGGCGGGCAGTGTCAGCGCGTTGCCATCGCGCGGGCGCTGGCGAATAATCCTGCCGTAATTCTCGGTGATGAGCCCACCGGAAATCTTGATGAAAAAACCGGCGATGAAATGATTGGGATCTTTCATGAGCTCGTTGCGGAGGGTCGGACCGTTGTGATGGTTACCCATAATGCTGAATACGAAAAAGAGGTGCAGCGGGTGATCGAGTTGCACGATGGAACTGTGGTGCGTCAATGAGCTTGATGTACAACCTCGAGTCGACCTGGTTGAGCTTGAAGCATCATGCCTTTCGCTCGCTACTCGCCATGCTCGGTGTGGTGCTCGGCGTCGCTGCGGTGGTTGGCATGCTTGCGGTGAGCGAAGGGGCCAAGCGCGAGTCGATCAATCGCATTCAGCAGCAGGGCGTTGATAACATCATTCTGCATTCTGAAAAGCCCAGGATAAATGAGTCCGGGGGAGAGGCCATCTTTTTTTATGGTATTTCAAAAAACGACATCGCTCATTTCAACTCGGTTTTTGAGAATGTGAAAACCGTTGTGCCTATCGTGGAGATTCGCCACAAAAGCATCTACGTAAACGGACGTCCTTCTGATGTGATCCTCGCCGGAACGACACCGGAATTTCTTACCGTTTCGCGCTCTCAAAATGCCGACCCGCGCGGGCGGTGGCTTGTAGATACCGATTGTATTCTTTCTGAAATGGTTTGTTCTGTCGGGGTGGATGCGGCCCGTCAGCTGTTTGGTCTGGAAGATCCGCTGGGGAAGACGGTTTCCGTGGGTGGAACCACATTTAAGGTGGTCGGGCTTCTCAAAAACCCGCTTCGTTCCAAGCTGGCTGGGAAAAATGACATCAATAACATGGTTTTCGTGGACTATGAGACCTTGCTCTCGATCTTCAACCGTGACTTTATGGCGGTGGAGGCCAATTACGTCTATGTGCAGGTTGAGAACCTCGATTATCTAAAGAACACAGCCGGGCGTATTCGCACCTATCTTTCCGAAGTGCATGAGCTCCCGGATTACACAATCAGTGTTCCGTATGAACTGCTCCTCGCCGAGCAAGCCACTCAACGCGTATTCACCATTGTGATGGGGTCGATTGCCGCCATTTCTCTGCTTGTCGGTGGCATCGGCATCATGAATATCATGCTTGCCAACATTTATGAGCGAACCAAGGAGATTGGAACCTTGCGCGCACTGGGAGCGCCGAAGCAAACCATTTTGGTGCAGTTTCTCTTTGAAGCCGTCACACTCACCGCACTGGGCGGATTGATCGGCGTCGGGATTGGATTTCTCATCGCCGTGCTCATTAAGCATGCCGCCGCTATGCCGACGATTGTTACGCCCGGTAGCGTCATCGTTGCGCTCACGGTCTCCATTCTCACCGGTATCATTTTTGGTACTCATCCCGCATGGAAGGCCGCCAGCCTCAGTCCCATCGAAGCCCTTCGGCGGTAACGGAATTCATTCACCGAGCTTAACAGCAGTTCCGTAAACCAGCAGTTCAGCCGCGCTACCGATGACACTGGTCGTCATGTAACGGACATTGATCACCGCATCCGCTCCGAGTGATTCCGCCGCAGAGGCCATCCGGTTGGTGGCTGTGGTCCGGGCGCTGCCCATCATCTCCGTATACTCGGTCAGCTCGCCGCCGAGAATAAGCCGGACAATGGCGGACAGGTCTTTGCCCAGCCAGATGGCGAAGACCGTATGGCCCTGTACGAGGCCGAGAATTTCACGGGTTTCCCGTCCGGGAACCCTGTCGGAGTTCAGCAGCAGGATGTCCGTTTCGGCTTCTGCGACTTCCGGCGGTTCGACCGCTCCTCCGGCTTTCCGTTGCTCGATGGCCAGTGTTGTCAGCACCACAAGGATGCCGCCGAGCAGGGCGAATATCGCCGCTCGCAGCCACCAGGGGACAACCGGATCATCCGCCGCAACCACAGCCCATGGCATCCCTGCGAATATTGAAACAAACAGTCCAGCCACAAAGGTCAGTGAGCCAATTTGTCGAAGTGCTTTCATAACGCCTCCTTTTTTAGAGATTGATCCCCCCGTTCGATACGGAAATTCTGGGTGCTATATCCGGAAAAGTCCAGGGGAAATCCGAGACGCCGAAGCTCCATTTTTGTTTTGATGCGACGGGGACATCACATCTACGATTCATCCATGCATAAAGAGATCGAACTCATTTCCATCGGGACCGAACTGTTGAGCGGGCGTACGCTCAACTCCCACGCGCAGACCCTCGGTGCCGCACTCACAAAAATCGGCCTTCGACTTTCGCGCGATACCACCATTCCCGACGGCATCGAAACCATTCAGTCCGCCGTGCGCGAGGCCTTCACGCGCACCGATATCGTCGTCGTCAGCGGCGGGCTCGGCCCCACGGTGGACGACATCACCCGCGATGCGCTCGCAGGACTCTTCGACTGCGGCATCGTCACCTCATCTGCCGCGCTCGAGGCTCTGCATTGCAAATGCACCGAACGCGGACGGAGGGTGACATCTGCCGCCGAACGCCAGGCCCTTATCTTTGAAGGAGCTGCAACCCTGCTCAACTCCGTCGGCGCTGCGCCCGGCCAGCGGATGGAACTCCCCAGCGGAAAGGTGCTCTTCATCGTCCCCGGCCCGCCAAAGGAATTTGCAGCCATACTTGATGACCACATCGTTCCATGGCTTTCGGACAAATTTCCGGAGGCCCGACCGCTCGAGGTGCGAGTGCTCACCACGCAGGGCATCGGCGAATCCGATATCGTCACTCGGCTTGAAAAAGAAAATTTCCAGTGTCCGGGACTTTCCGTCGGGTTCTATCCGGGGGTCGGAAAAGTTGAAATCCGGCTCACGGCACCGGAAACAGAAACCGCCGCGCTCGATGCGGCGGAGAATACCTTGCGGGAACTGCTCCATGACCACCTCTCCGAATAAAACAATCCGCGTCTTTATCGCCGTTAATCCCGGCAACACCGTGCGCGACGAGCTGTGTCGCTTGCAGAAGCAACTCGCCCGCAAGCTGGGCGGCACACCATTTAAAATAAGATGGGTCGCGCCGGAGGCAATGCACCTGACACTCTTCTTCCTTGGCGACCAGCCGGTTGAACGCACAGAGGCGATTTCCCAAACCTTGGAAAAAACAGCGCAAATTTTTCCAAACCTTGGAATGACGCTTTCCACCGCCGGATGCTTCGGCAAGCACAGCGCTCCTCGCGTGCTCTGGGTCGGGCTCAACGCCCCGCTGGAGTTTTTTGATCTGCAGGCGAAGCTTGCGCCTCGTCTCGCCGATCTGGGCATTGAGCTGGACGACCGTCCGTTCCATCCGCACCTCACACTGGGCCGTGTGAAAGCGGGGCAGGGGATGGAGCTTTTCCAAACCTTGGAAAAAGAAGAAGTGAACCCGATCCCGTTTAAAGTGTCGTCCATCGAGCTTATCCAAAGCGAACGGACGCCGCAGGGCGCACGCTACACGGTTCTCGGCTCCGCGCCGGTCGCCGGGAATGAAACTTGATTTCAATTCGGGGCGCGTAATCAGGAAAACCTCCGATTGTTCAAACAACTTTCCCGTACCTATATAGGTACGGG
>JAUXCB010000218.1 GCA_030619095.1 Verrucomicrobiota bacterium
CCGGCCTGCCGCTCGACATTGCTGCCATACGTGACTGGCACATTGATCACCTGCATCTTGGTCTCGCGCGTCATCCGCAGCGGAAGGAGGCCAATAATGCACTCGTCATCGGGGTGCGGCGAAAAGAGCAGCACTTTCGAATCCGACTCAATCGGCTCCGTGGTTCCCGAAACCGAAAGATTTCGCGCGGCATCGATCCCGCTCTGGATTCCTTCAACAAACGTAAGATACGGATTCATTATTCTCCTCCAATCATCGGAAGGCTGGCGGCGGCGACGGCTTGGCCGTGACGTTTCATCTGCTCATCAGGAGTCGTGATGCTGATTTTCTCCGCCAGCTCAGGAAATTCAGCAAGCAGGACCTCTTCGGCTTTTTTGATAATCACCTGTCCGCCCTCGCCGCTGGTGACGCGACCGAGGATAAGCAGGTTGCGGAAATCGTAGAAGTCGGAATAGTGCGCGATTGTATACCCGAAGCAGACCCCGATGGTTTCGTAGATTTTGAGGGCACGCTCATCGCCTTCGGCCATGAGGGTCTGCACGTCGACAAGCTGCTCAGCGAACGGTGTGTCCGGCGGGAATTCGATTCCGGCCAGCGGGGCAAGCCGCGCCACCCCCTGCTGAGAGAAGAACTGCACGCCACAGCCGGCATCGCCGGACCACTCGTCAACTGGGCCGTCTGCACGATAGTCGACCGGCACGAAGGCCAACTCGTTGAGCCAGGAGGTAATGTTTCCTTCGGGCGTCACATAGCCCGCCGCGAGGCTGGTGCCCATAGAGATTCCAAGCACAGCATCGTCGTTGAGCGACATCGCCCCAGCCAATGCCGTCACTTCGCCGTCATTCACCACATCGAACGGAACCCCATCCCACGCCTCTTTGAGTTGCTTAAAGAGGGGTCGCACCTTGGCTTCGAACTGATCGGCGGGCACACCGCGGAAAAGAGAGGCAACACGCACCTCATTGTTTACATACACACCGGCCGCGCTGCCGCCGATGGCATCGATGCGCGGCAGATGCTCTGCGGCGCGTTTGAGAGAATCCATCGTTCCATCCAGATGATACTGAGGGTTCTTCTCAAAATAAGGATCCCACTTGATCTCTTCAGAGAAGACCACTTTGCCGTCGATCACCGCAGCGCACTTGCGATCGGAGCCGCCGAGGTCGAAGCCGATGCGGCAGCCATCGAGGTGCCGACCGAGTGCCGCGCTCTCATGAGAAGGTTCCGGAATTTCATTGGCCGCTGCCTTTTCAAACTGCAGAGCCTGATCATAAATTTTTTCGCCGATGATTTCGGAATCAAACCGGCCGATGTCCGACGTGCGATAGTGAGCCACCAGCCGATCGAACAGAGCCTCCGGCCCGGAAAACAGAATCCGGTTTCCTCCCACCGACCAGAGCATCCGTTTCAGGAGGCGCTCTGTATATGTAAAGCTGCGATCCATCTCTGCAAGCACCTTGAATTCGTTCCGTGCCGCAATCGTGTTGTCGCGGCAGAGCCCGAGCACAACCGGCTCGCCAGATTCCGCAGCTTCCTTTTCAAACGCCCGGTTCCATAAAACAGCCGGGACAAACCCAGGATCTAAAATCGGTCTACTCTTCATCTCTATTTCCTTCATTTAAAACCAGGTAGAGAGTGGCAAAGCGCAAACAACAGATAAAGATCAATCCGTGATATTGAGCTGATTTCTATAAGAAAAAACTACTCTCCATCCAGAGCGCTATCGAGCACCTCTTGAATCTGACGCCGACGGGTTTCGATGCTCTCGCAGAGGCGGAACTGAATCTGTGCGCGCTGAAGATTCTGCTCGGGCGACTTCACTTTGAAGTAGACATTGCCGGCCAGATGATCCTGAAAAAAGCGAAGTCCCAGCTCGAAGGTGATGAGACGGATGGAATCGTAGAGGTATTTCTTGTCATTCTCGGTGAGGAAATCCTTTGCGAACTTGATGTACCCTCGAACAAAGGCTTCGCATAGATCAAGATTGAAAGAAACCCTGCCAATCTCCTTGGTTTCCTCCCCTTCACGGTTGCAGAGCGAACGGAGGGCATCGCCAAAGTCGTAGTGGATCAAGCCGGGCTTGGCGGTGTCGAGGTCGATGATCGCGGTCCCCTTACCGGTATCGTCATCGATCATAATATTGCTCACCTTGGGGTCGCCGTGGATGAGACGTGTTTCCAGCTCCCCGGCAGCCAGGGCATTTTCCAACACATGAGAAAACGTGCGGCGCTCCTCGACAAACCGAGCCAATGTCCGCACCTCCATTGAACTATCGATTAGCTCCTGCGCGCCGGTGGTTTGCACTACCTGATCGTATTGCGCCAGATATTTCGGGGTTTCATGAAACCCCGGAAGCGTATCGCGCAAGCTCAGGGGGTTCATCGTGGAGATCAGCCGATGGAACTGCCCGAGCACCATACCGACTTCGCGGGCATGTTCTTCTCCCTGAGCAATCTCGTAGGACGAAGCCGAAGCAATCAAGGTCAGTGCCCGCCAAAATCCGCCGTCTTCATCGCGGAAATAATCTTGGCCATTGCGGCAAGGCACAATGCGCGGCAGCTGCCAGATGCGGTCGGCCGTGTCACTCTCGGCCTGAAATTGCTTATGGCAATGGTTTGTGAGGATGCTGAGGTTTTCCATGATCCACTCCGGGCGGGAAAAAACATGCCCATTGACGCGCTGGATAATGATGCGCTCCTCAGAAAAGTGGGTTCGAAAAACGGCGAGATAGGTGTCGTTCACATTTCCGCTGCCGGTCGGCCGCATGCTGGCCAGCTTCCCGGATACATCAAACTGTTCTGCCACTTTACTTGGCTTCATGGTTCTGCGCTCCCGTTTCAAATTCGTTGTTCAGTATCAGGCAGACATACTCATCGGTCAAATGATAATTGGTGGCGGATCAAGCCGGTGCCATGGAAAGTTCGGGGTCTTTTAAGTCCTTGCGGTTGCAGTTATAACGTCCGCAGAAAACAGTCCGCTCCGCGCCAACGCCCCAGCGTTCCCCCCGCGAGGTGAGTTGCGCAGCCGGAACAACCATGTGCTCTGTTTATTTCCCCTTTGGATTCAAGCACTGCTCAATCCACTTATCTTTCACGTAGCGGGTCGAATTACTCTTCTTGGCGACAACCTTTCCGTCCACCACAAACAAAACAAGATAGCCCTTATATA
>JAUXCB010000195.1 GCA_030619095.1 Verrucomicrobiota bacterium
AGCAGGAATTTGAAGTCGAAGGGGGCGTTGTGGGCGACGAGCGGGAGGTCGCCGCAGAAGTCGGCAAAGTCGGACAATACGGTTTCGACAGCCGGCTGATCCGCGACCATCTCGTCGGTGATCCCGTTGACGGCACTGGCTCCGGGCGGAATCGGCCGTCCGGGGTTGATGAGCGTGCAGAAGGTGTCGGTCGGCTCCGCTCCGCAGAAGCGCACGGCACCGATTTCGATGATGGCATCGGTTTTGGGCTGAATTCCTGTGGTTTCGAGGTCAAAGGCTATAAAGTTCATACGGTCTCTTATACGGGAAGAGCCGCCCGCTCTCAAGGCTCTGCGCGGGTTTATTGGCGGGAGGAGAATTTTCACATGGAGGAAATGAAGAGAACAAAGGAGAACAGATGCGAGATCACATTAATTTGCAGTCGTAGAGTTTAAATTTTTTGTCTTCGCTCATGATCGGAATACCAGTCGTTAGACTTTGGGCGATGATCATGCGGTCAAAGGGGTCTTTGTGATGAAAGGGAAGCGTTCCGAGCCAGAGAGCGTCGCGCCCGGTGAAGTCGAGGATTTCAAATCCGCATGTTGCGGCCTCTTCAACGGGATCGAAGTGGATGGCTAATTTTTTTAGCGAGGCTTTGATCATGATTTCAGCAATGCTGATGGAGCTGAGATAAACGAGGTTGGCGGACGATTCCAATTCGCTTCGTTTCTTTTCCGGAATCCGCTGAGGCTCTGCCAACGCCCAAAGGAAAATGTGAGTGTCGATCAGGATTTTCATGACTCATTCCCGTAGAACATGGCGTTAATTTTAGGGTCTTCATCCAAAAAGTTGTCTGGAACCGTGAATTTCCCCGCAAGTGTTCCGAGCTTGCGCTTTCCGGTGGGTTTGTGCGGAACCAGATCAATCAGCGGCAGGTTGTTTTTTGCAAGCACTACCACTTCCCCCATAAATGCTCGATCCATTAGCTTGGACAGGTTGGCTTTCGCCTCTGAAACATTAACAATCATAAGACCCTCCTCTTCCATGAACCATGTTGATCTATATAGGTCTGATTGGTCAACTTTTCTTTTCCTGCAAAAAAGGCCCCGCGCAATGCGGAGCCTTTCGTGGGGGACATGAATAGAAGGTCTATTCTACGCCACCTTTGACTTTGCCCTCTTCGCGGCGTTTTTTGACCTCTTCTTCGGCGATCGAGAACGGCACGGCTTCGTAGTGTTCGAAGTGCATGCTGAAGGAGGCGCGGCCCTGCGTGAGGGAGCGGATTGTGTTGGAGTAGCCGAACATTTCGCTCAGCGGCACGTAGCCCTTGACGATTTTCATTCCGCCGCGCTCGTCCATCGACTCAATACGTCCGCGGCGCTGACAGATGGTGCCGTTGACCGGCCCCATGTACTCTTCGGGCGTGGTGATCTCGATGGACATGACCGGCTCGAGCAGCTCGGGGTGACCTTTCATCATGAGCGCTTTGAAGCCTTGACGACCGGCAATCTGGAACGCGAAGTCGGAGGAGTCGACATCATGGTAGGAGCCATCAATCAGGCGGACTTTCATGTCGACTACGGGGTACCCGGCAAACGGGCCGGCTTCCAAGGCCTGGATAATCCCTTTTTCGACCGACGGGATGTATTCCTGCGGGATACGTCCACCGACGATTTCGTTGACGAATTCGAACCCTTCGCCAGGTTCGCGCGGCTCAAGAACCATTTTGACGTGTCCAAACTGCCCGCGTCCACCGGACTGTTTGGCATGTTTGTAGGCCCCTTCGGAGGAAACGGTGGCGGTTTCGCGGTACGCCACTTCGGGACGGCCGACTTCGGCAACGACGCCAAACTCGCGTTTGAGGCGGTCAACAATAATTTCGAGGTGAAGCTCGCCCATTCCGGAAATGATGGTTTCGCTGGTTTCCTGATCGAACGCGACGGTGAAGGTCGGGTCTTCGTCGGCTAGGCGATGCAGTGCTTCGCCGAGCTTTTCGTTGTCAGCCATCGTTTCAGGTTTAATGGAAATGCTGATGACCGGCGCGGGGAATTCCATGGCCTCGAGATGGATCTCTTCATCCCGTGTGCAGAGGGTGTCCCCAGTTTTCGTGGCATCCAGACCGGCGACGGCAACAATGTCACCGGCCACGGCCATCTCGATGGCTTCCTGTCGGTTGGCGTGCATCCGGAGCAGACGGCCGATGCGCTGCTTTTTCTGCTGGGAGCTGTTCCAGATGGTTGCGCCGGACTCCAGCGTGCCGGAGTAGAGGCGAATGTAGGTCAGTTTGCCCATGTGCTTGTCGGACATAATTTTGAACGCCAGCGCGGAGAACACTTCGTTGTCGTCCACTTTGCGCTGATTTTCCGGATCCTTGGTGCAGATGATCGGCGGAATTTCGTTCGGGGCAGGCAGGATGTTGATGACCCCGTCGAGCACCTGTTGAACGCCTTTGTTTTTGAAAGCGGATCCGCAGAAAACCGGGACCACGTCGCGGGCACAGGTGGCTTTGCGAAGAATGGTCCAGATCTCATCTTCGGAGAGATCGCCCTCTTCGAAGAATTTTTCCAGCATTTCTTCGTCCTGCTCGGCGCATTTTTCAACGAGGTTGGCGCGCCACTTCTTGGCGGAGTCGAGCAGGTCGGCGGGAACTTCTTCTTCGTCCCACTCGGCACCTTTGGCGTCTTCGTTAAAGATAAGGGCTTTCATGGTGATGAGGTCGATCACCCCGACGAAGTCGTCAGAAGCGCCGATCGGAATAACAACCGGTACGGCGTTTGCGCCGAGCATGTTTTGAATGCCTTCCACCACGCCGAAGAAGTCCGCGCCGATGCGGTCCATTTTGTTCACGAAAGCGATCTTCGGAACGCTGTAGCGCTCGGATTGATGCCAGACGGTTTCGGACTGCGGTTGTACGCCTCCGACAGCGCAGAAGAGCGCAATGGCTCCGTCGAGCACGCGCAGGGAGCGCTCCACTTCCATCGTAAAGTCCACGTGGCCGGGGGTGTCGATGATGGAAATCATGTGGTCTTTCCATATACAGGTGGTGGCTGCGGAGGTAATCGTGATTCCGCGTTCCTGTTCCTGTTCCATCCAGTCCATCGTTGCGGCGCCATCATGCACCTCTCCGAGTTTGTGGGAACGGCCCGTGTAGTAAAGAATACGCTCAGACACGGTGGTTTTCCCCGCATCAATGTGCGCCATAATTCCGATGTTACGAACTTTTGATAAAGCAACTTGTCTGGCCATGATTCTGTCCTCGTTTTTTTCTATAGAAATGAAGCGGCGCAATATGGCGTTTCACCCCCGTCCCTTCAAGGCAAAATACGTGAAAAATGCGTGATGCGTAACGAGGAACGCGTAATTTGGAAATCTCCTATCACGGGTTACGCATTACGCATTCGGGATCTTATTTCGCCGCCTTGGCGAGCTGTTTGACGGTGACGGTCTCTTCGTAGAGCGCCTTGCCGACGATAGTGCCGGTCAGGTTGTCGCAGTTGAGTGCGGCGAGGCGCTTGATGTCCTCGGTGCTGGAGACGCCGCCGGAGGCGACCACTTCGCACTTCACCGCCGAGCAGATTTTGCCCATTTCGAAGGCGTTTACGCCGATCATCATGCCATCGCGGCTCGTATCGGTGTAAATAATGGTTCCAACGCCTGCCTCGTCGACCTGTTTGGCCAGATCCACGGCGACCACGTCGGTGGTCTCGACC
>JAUXCB010000162.1 GCA_030619095.1 Verrucomicrobiota bacterium
CGCCGAACGGGCGACAAGGAAGCCGAAGGTGCCGGTGGTGCTGACGCGCGAGGAAACAAGCCGAATGCTGGATGCGATGTCTGGGCCGCATCAACTGGCGGTCAAGCTTCTGTACGGTTGCGGACTACGGATTTCTGAGTGCGTGCGCTTGCGGGTTCAGGATGTGGATTTTGAGATGAAGTCGGTGACGGTGCGCAGCGGCAAGGGGGATAAAGACCGGACCACGACGTTCCCGCCGAGCTT
The DNA here is from genome assembly GCA_030619095.1 of Verrucomicrobiota bacterium. GTDB lineage: Bacteria > Verrucomicrobiota > Kiritimatiellia > Kiritimatiellales > Tichowtungiaceae > Tichowtungia. The sequence goes on from JAUXCB010000162.1 coordinate 244, forward strand.
GCGCGAACCGCTGGAGACACATTTGAAAAAAGTGAAAAGAAAAAGGGGTCAGTCCTATGGAACGATGTTTTCTACTTTTCAAACTGCTCACCACCGAATTCCCCATCCGTCATCCGTCATCCGTCTTAGAAAGTAAAACGTAAAAGGGGTCACCTAATTCGTTATTTTGTTCTTTAGCTCCCACAGAAGACCTCCCTTTGATTATTCTACGGCCCGAACATAACAGGAAAAGTTCGACGTGACACCCATTTTAAGGCGGGTCGTAATCCGGCGTCCTCACTGCGTTTTTTCTATTGCGGGTTGAACGCGGCGGGGACACCGCGTCTGCATTTTTCAACCTTTGGAACCTTTGTGATCCTCTGAGCCCTTTGAGGTTAAAATTCTTATCACTTTCGCCAGTTTTTTTCGCGGCGGGAAGGGCGGAATTACGAAACGGGCCCTTCTCCAACTTTTGGGAAATAATGGGTTGCTTTTTCTTTGCAAGATCATCCCGGCGACCCGCTAGATGTCGAGTCGTGCTCTTGACTCCCCGAATGGCTTTGATAGTCTCTTTCTTCTCGCTGTAAAGCGTGAGTTAAATAACGGTTTAGTAGTAAAAAAAATCAGGATGATCGGAAATCTATAAGGAGAACCCCGATGGCAACAAACAAGCAGTATGTCTACTTCTATGGACACGGTAAGGAAAACACCGAAGGCGACACAACCATGAAGGCCGTTCTCGGTGGAAAAGGGGCCAACCTTGCCGAAATGGCGAACGCCAACCTGCCCGTCCCTCCCGGATTTACGATTTCGACTGAAGCGTGTGCGGTCTACAGCAAGAACGGCGGCCGCTATCCCAGGGGCCTAGACGTCCAGCTCAAAAAAACGCTCGCCAAACTCGAAAAACTGGAAGGGAAAAAACTCGGCGACCCCAACAACCCATTGCTCGTCTCCGTCCGCTCCGGTGCCGCCGTCTCCATGCCCGGCATGATGGATACGGTTTTGAATCTTGGCCTGACCGACAAATCCGTACACGGCTTCATCCGCCAAACCGGCAATGAGCGCACCGCATGGGACTGCTACCGCCGCTTCATCGATATGTTTGGAAATGTGGTGATGGGTCCCCTCACCGGCCTCGAACACGAAGATTTCGAGTGCGAACTCGAAAAGCTGAAGAAAAAATATAAAGCAGCCGACGATACGGATCTCACCGCGGAGCAACTCAAAGAGCTCGTCGATATCTATAAAAAGGTTTACCTCAAAAAGGTGAAAAAACCTTTCCCGCAGGATCCGATGCAGCAGCTCGACCTCTCCATCCGTGCCGTGTTTGGCTCCTGGAACTCCGAGCGGGCTGAAAAATACCGCCAGATCAACAAGATCACCGGTCTGCTCGGCACGGCCGTCAATGTCTGCAGCATGGTTTTCGGAAATATGGGTCAGGAATCCGGAACCGGCGTGGCGTTCACTCGCGACGGCGGAACGGGCAACAGCAAGCCGATGGGTGAATATCTCATCGATGCGCAGGGCGAAGATGTGGTCGCAGGGATTCGGACTCCGAAAGACCTCAACGACATGCCCAATGAAAAATCTTCGGTTTGGAAAAAGGCGCACGCGGATCTGATAAAGATTATGGATTGCCTCGAAAAACACTATAAATACCCGCAGGACGTTGAGTTCACGGTGCAGGAAGGCACACTCTACATGCTACAGACCCGCAATGCAAAACGCACCGGTCTAGCCGGGGTTCGCTGGGCGGTTGAAATGGCAACCGGCGAAGATATTTGCACGGGAGAAAAACTTTCCAAAATCCTAACGCAGAAAGAAGCGTTGCTGACGCTTGATGGCGAAGACCTCGAACAATTGCTCTTCCCGATCTTCGATATCGCGGCCGAAAAGAATGCCCCCCTGATTACCACGGCACTTCCGGCCGGACCGGGCGCTGCTGTGGGTCAGATTGTTTTCGAAGCCAAGGAGGCCGAAGCCATCCTCGCGAAGGATAAAGAGGCAAAGCTCGTTCTCGTTCGTCACGAAACCAGCCCCGAAGATGTCGGCGGCATGTGGGCGGCGCAGGGCGTTCTCACCTCGACGGGGGGGATGACCTCCCATGCGGCGGTCGTCGCTCGCGGCTGGGGAAAATGCTGCATCTGCGGCGCAGGCTCTCTCGTGATCGACTATAAGAAAAAAACCGTTTCCGTCGGCAAAAAAACCTACAAAGCGGGCGACTGGCTGAGCCTCAATGGGTCAACGGGTAAAGTGTATGAAGGTCAGATCGCAACGCAGGTCAGCCCCGTGGTTGCCGCCGTCGTCGGCGGGAAACCCGCTGCGAAAAAAGACCCGGTCTTTAAAATGTATGACCTCATTTCGAAATGGTCAGATGCGAATCGTAAGATCAATGTGCGTACCAACGCCGACACCCCGAAAGATGCCCAGGCCGCCCGTTCCTTTGGTGCCGAAGGAATTGGTCTGTGCCGCACCGAGCATATGTTCTTCGAAGGCGACCGGATCTGGGCGATCCGCGAATTCATCCTTGCCGACGACGAAGCGGGCCGCAAAGCCGCGCTCACCAAGCTACTGAAACATCAGCAGAAGGACTTCGAAGGCATCTTCAAAGCGATGGACGGCCTGCCGGTGACCGTGCGCCTACTCGATCCGCCCTTGCATGAATTTGTTCCGCACACCGTCGCCGATCAGAAAGAAATGGCCAAACGACTGGGCGTTCCCACCAAGAAGGTTTCGGATCGTGTGAAGCAGTTACACGAATTCAATCCGATGCTCGGCCACCGCGGCTGCCGTCTCTCGATCACCTATCCTGAGCTATGCGTCATGCAGACCACGGCCATCATCGCTGCGGCCTGCAAAGTGAGCAAAGCGAAAAAGAAAGTCACCGTGCTTCCTGAAATCATGATTCCGCTGATTGGAACCAAAGCCGAGCTCGACTATCTCGAAAAAATCTCTCGCGCGGTGGCCGAAGAGGTGATCGCTAAAGCGGGAATTAAGCTCAAGTACATGATTGGCACGATGATTGAAATTCCGCGTGCTGCGCTGACCGCCGATGAGATCGCCGAAACGGCCGAGTTCTTCAGCTTCGGAACCAACGACCTCACGCAGATGACCTTCGGGTACAGTCGTGATGATATTGGAACGTTCTTGCCGGACTACCTGCAGGAAAAAATCCTGCCGTGTGATCCCTTCCAGCATCTCGACCAGGAAGGTGTGGGCCAGCTCGTCAAAATGGGTGTGAAAAAAGGACGTGAAACGCGACCGACCCTTAAGTGCGGAATCTGTGGCGAACACGGGGGCGATCCGCAAAGTGTAAAGTTCTGCTGCAAAGCAGGTCTCAACTATGTGAGTTGTTCGCCGTTCCGTATTCCCATCGCCCGGCTAGCTGCCGCACAGGCCGCCATTCAGGGCTAAGCCCTGAACCGGTTCTGACAAGCACTCCGAAGTTTTTCGGAGCGCTTTTCTTTTTTCAACCCGGAGGATTTTTGCTACACCTCTTTCCACTAGCTAAAAGATCAAACATATGACTGACTCCCCGGCAACTCTGCGACCCGAACTAAGCGACCTCGATCTCGTCCGCCGTGCACAGATGGACGACATCTCCGCCTACGAGCAGTTGATTCGCCGTTATCACAGCCGGGTCTACGGATTCACGTACGGCATGACCGCCCACCGACCCGATGCAGAAAATCTTTCACAGCAAGTATTTGTGAAGGCACTGAAAGCGTTGGGGCATTTCCGGGAGCAGACCGGTTTCGAGAACTGGATTCGCTGCATTGCGCTCACCCGCGTAATCCACACCCGTGAAAAACGACGCCACCGAAAGACGAATCTTCTGGAGGATTTCGACCCGGACATCAAACAATCCGACTCCTATAAAGAATTTTCCAGCAAGGGCTCTGTGTTGCGCAAAATGAGCCTGAGCGCATTTCAGAAAGAGATGAACGAGGCCCTCGCGACACTGCCGGAAAAATTGCGCGCCGTGCTCATTTTACACGATGTTCAGGGCCGGGGTGCCGCAGAGATTGCCAAGGTTATGAATGGCTCGGAGAACACCGTCCGCTCCCGGCTGGATTCCGCCCATAAAAAGTTATATCACAAGCTCGCAGGGCTTGGGGGCTCAGAGAATACCGAACTTGATTTAACCGGTCTACTGGCGCTCAAAGCGTATGAACGTCCCGACAAGGCGCGGGCGGAGAAAAATATTGAGGACAC
>JAUXCB010000142.1 GCA_030619095.1 Verrucomicrobiota bacterium
CAGACCATTCTCTTTATGGGGCTGGCCGTCGCGTTGGCCATCGGCCTGCGCAACATCCGGCTTTTCCGCGACTTTGCTCTGGTGGGTGTTTTTTACGCAATCATGGTGGCGCTCAATAAATTTGGCCCTGTAGAGATGCACTGGGTGCAGGGGCCCGCCAAGCCCGCTTTTTGGTTTTGGACTCTGTACGCGCTGGTGATTCCAGTATTGGGACTTTTTCTGCCAAACGGGAGAACGGTTTGCGTCACCTATTTGCTGATGTTCCTCGGACTCTCCTTCTACCTTTACATGCCCTTCGCGTCGGATCAGAATCCGCCCATCAACTGGGGCTACCCGCGCACATGGCAGGGTTTCATGCATGCCATCACCCGCGGGCAGTATGAAAAAGTGACGCTGGCCAATGTGTTTTCGTTACGTTTTGTCCATCAGATTGGAGCGTATTTTCGCGACCTTCGCGGTCAGTTCTTTGGACCTGTCGCATTGCTGGCTCTTATTCCTTTTGGGTTCATTCCATTTTTCGGGGCAAAGTCGCTATTACGGTACCGGGGACGGATTAGCCGGTTAACGTATTTTTCTTGGTCCGGAACTTGGGGTTTGTTGCTCACGGTGATTTCTTTTTCCCTTTATCCAGACGGCACTTTTTTAAGTTTTCTAAAATTTATTTTTGCTAGTGTTGCAACAATTTACTTGCTTTCATTCCCCATAATTCAGCGGCTTCATGATGTTGGCCTTTCAGGCGCCTTTTGCTGGATTATGTATATCCCCGGAGTTAACGCGCTCCTCCAACTTTACCTTCTTTTTAAAAAAGGTTCAGACGGTGTAAATAAATATGGGGATGATCCTTTGGAAAATAGGGATGACCTTCCTGATAAAAACAGAGGATGGATATTCACCACGTTATTAGCGTTTATTGGTGTCGGCATTCTCTTTATTGTTTTGCAGAATCCAAAAATCGATATTCAGACGCTGTTTATCGCGCGCGTGCAGTATATTCAGTCACATGCGATCTATGCCATTTGGATCGGCTTCGGGCTGCTGCTGCTGATGGCGCTGCTCGAAACCTGGGTGAAAAACAATCCGTTCACCAAGTGGATCGGCACCCTGTTGGTTTTCCTGCTTCCGTTCTCGCTGGTTGCTAAAAATTACTACAGCGAAAAGCAGCGGCAGGTCGTAGGCGGTTCAGAGCAGAACGGGCATGGCTTCGGGTGGGAGTTCGGGAATTGGCAGTTGCGCGGCGCGGAAGGCATCAAGGAGGATCTCTGGTACTACTGCGATCAGGATCAGGAGACCTTTGATGAAGAGTGGGCGAATTATCCAAATCCAGAGTACCCGCCCGCCATGGGTACCAACGCCATTTTCTTTGGAGGGACCGACCCGGGCCGCTTTGTGCCAACCTACATGATTTACTGCCCGAAGGTGCGCCCGGACGTCTATCTCATCACCCAGAACGCGCTGGCCGATAACACCTTCATGGCGGTGACCCGCGATCTTTACGGCGATCAGATATGGATCCCGTCAACGTTGGACAGCAACCGGGCATTTCAGGAATACGTTTCGGCGGTTCGCAGTGGAAAAACCAAGGCGGGTGCTGACCTGACAACGGACGGCGGACGCGTGCAGGTGCAGGGCGTGGCCGGTGTCATGCAGATCAATGGAATTCTCTGTAAACAGATTTTCGACCACAATCAGGTTGTTACCGAACTCAAAACCGATCAGTCCACCCGCCCGTCCGGGTTCGCTGTCGTTCCCGCTGATCCGCTCCGTGCGGACGGCAGGTTGCGCCTGCGTGACTTTTATGTGGAAGAGAGTTATGCCATCCCGTGGATGTATCCGTACATGACCCCACATGGTTTGATCATGAAACTCAACAATAAGCCGACTCCGATCACCGATGAAATGGTCAAAAATGATCGTGAATTCTGGGATTGGAATGTAGCCCGCCTCGTTGAGGACGATAAATTTCTTCGTGACATTGTGGCTCGCAAAACCTTTTCCAAGCTGCGCAGCGCACTGGCCGCACTCTATGATGCGCGCAGAAAACCGGCGGAGTCGGAGTATGCTTTTAAACAGGCCATCGAGTTGTATCCCCTCAGTCCCGAGGCCAACTTCCGGCTGGCGAACCTCTACCTGAGAATACGTCGCTTCGACGATGCCCGCGAAGTGATTTCCGCATTCGCAGCGCAGGACGTGAATAACGGCAGCGCCAAAAATTTCTTGAAGCAAATCAAAAAGGCGCAAGAAATGACCGTCCGGCGTGAGGAGCTTGAAAAACAGCTGAGCAAGGGCGGAGCGGGCGCGGACGTGAATAAAGCCTTCGAGCTCATTCAGGTCTACAATGGATTGCAGGAAAGAGCAAAGATGCAGCAGTTGGTTGCCAACATGCTGCGCTCCAAGCTTCCGCCCCGGATCGAGCAGCAGCTGGCGATGATGCTCCTCCAGATGCGCCGGCCCGGCCTGGCCGAACCCGTGATGGCGAAATATCTCAGTGCAAAGCCCGCCGATCTGAAAGGATGGATTGAGCTGGCCGCGATGCGGGTGTCGCTGGGCCGGAGCGCCCCGGCAATCGAGGCATTGCAACAGGCCATCTCAAAAGGAGGCACACTGATCCAGAAGGTGGTGCGGAAAGATCAGCGTTTCCGATCCCTCTGGAACGACCCGAAATTCCAGCAGCTGGTGCCGCCCGCTAAGGGCCTTCCTTTTGGTGTTGCACCGAAGAAGCCGATGGGTCGCTTCGGCGGACTTTCTTTCTAAGGAGTTTACGTATGAACGGAGTTTCCGAAACATTGGCTCTGATTGCCGGCCGCGCAGACTATCCCCTGCTGCTCGCCCGTTCCGCCCGTCAGCAGGGCGTGAAGCGGCTTATCGCACTAGCCTTCAAGGGCGAGACGAGCCGCGAAATTGAGCAGGTTTCCGATGAGGTGATCTGGCTGCATGCAGGCCGTCTCGGCCCTTTTCTCGACGCATTGAAAAATAGCGGTGCAGGCCAGGCCGTCATGGCCGGGCAGATTAACCCGAAAAATATTTTCTGCGCCCGGTTCGATCGGCCGATGCTCGATCTGCTCAAAAGCCTCCCCGTCAAAAATGCGCACAGTATTTTCGGCGCGATCACTCAGAAGATTGAGGCGGTGGGCCTTGAGCTGTTGCCCGCCAGCTCCTTTATGCAGAGCTATATGCCACCCGCCGGAGTTCTCACCGCCCGCGCACCGGACGAACGCGAACTCAACGATATCCAGATTGGGCGGCGTGTTATCAAAGAGATGAGCCAGTTGGATATTGGGCAGACCGTTGTCGTTAAAGAGGGGATGATCCTCGCCCTTGAAGCCTTTGAAGGAACCGATCAAGCGATCCGGCGCGGGGGTAAACTTGGAGGGCGCGGCGGGGTGGTTGTCAAGGTTCCGAAGGAGGGGCACGATCTGCGGTTTGATATTCCGGTCATTGGGAAATGGACGCTCAATTCTCTCAAAAAATCCGGGGCTTCCTGTCTCGCCATCGAAGAGGGAGGGGCGCTGCTCCTTCATAAAAAAGAACTCATTGCACAGGCTGACCGAATGGGACTGACGATCACGGTTCTTGGGGGAGAGAGGTAGCTCATGCCGTCGCTTCTGGTCATAGCCGGGGAATACTCGGGCGACATGCACGCGGCCGATGTGATCCGCGAGTTGAAAAAAACAGATCCGGAGCTGGATATATGGGGCGTTGGCGGGGAAAAACTCCGCGCCGAAGGGGTGGAAACGCTGCGCGATATCAAGGAGATGGATGTTCTCGGCATTGCCGAAGTGCTCGCCAAATATTCCTTTTTTAAACGTGTGTTCAACGAGGTGCTGGCCGAGGTCGATCGGCGTAAGCCGGATGCCGCATTGCTGGTAGACTATCCCGGTTTCAATCTGCGCCTCGCGCGTCAGCTTAAAAATCGCGGCATTAAGGTGCTCTACTATGTTTGCCCCCAGGTCTGGGCGTGGAACCGTGGACGCATCCCGAAAATGGCGAAAATGATCGACCGGTTAATGGTGATCTTCCCGTTCGAAGTCGAGGTGTTCAAGGAGGTCGATCTTCGGGTCGACTTTGTTGGCCATCCGATGGTGGATGAGCTGCGGGAATTCCGTGAAACCGATCCGGAGCCGCTGCCATGGAACAGCAAAAAGAAAATTGCGCTTCTGCCTGGAAGCCGCAAACAGGAAATCCACTACATTCTTCCGCCGCTGCTCGAAGCGGCCCGGCTCATGGAAGAGTCGCGGCCCGATCTGTCGTTTATCATTCCGGTGCCGGAGCGCCGCCTTGCGATGGTGGAGGAAATTCTGCAAAAATCGAAAAAAGCCCCCCGCAATGTTTCGGTGATCACCGGACAGGCACGCGAAGTCCTGAAGCAAGCGGATGCCGCCTTTGTCGCCTCCGGAACCGCCACGCTCGAAGCCGCGCTTTTGGGGTGTCCGGCCGTGCTGGTGTACCGCGGCGGCTTTTTAAACCATCTGTTTCTCCGGATGCTGATTCGGGTTCCATGGCTCGGCATCGCCAATATCATTTCAGGCAGGGAGATTATGCCCGAGCGTCTACAAAAGGAGATGCGTTCAATTGAGCTGGCCGCAACGATCGATCCGCTCATGAACGATACCCCCGCACGCGCCGCGATGCTCGAAAACTTCCAAACCTTGGAAAAAGAGCTGGGCACCGGATCGCCTGCCGGCCGTGTCGCTGAAATTATCAGCACAGAGGTCATCTGATAAACCTTAGGCTTGCAGTGCGGTGAGGACGGCCTTTGGGTTTTTCTCTACAACCGTCAGAAGTGCTTTGGCCGGGCCTTCTGGTTTGCGACGACCCTGTTCCCAGTTTTGAAGTGTGGCTTTGCTCACG
>JAUXCB010000123.1 GCA_030619095.1 Verrucomicrobiota bacterium
AAAAAGGAAACGTATCTGTTTTTTCAGAGTTTGGAAACTTTTTTCCCGGCCTTGAAGCCTTGAGCTTGCGTGATACCGGTGATCGCAAGGAACTGCAAAAGCGGATCGATTTTTTGGATCAGATGATCAAGCAGTTCGGTGCGGCACTTGAGCAGGCCGCCATGGACACGGTTCTAGACAAAAACAACCCCGACGCGGTCGCCGATTTCATCGAAAAAGTAGCCGGGGAATTTCGGCAAAGAAAAGCCGGAGGTTGATTTTATGACCGCACAAATTCGAGCAGTGGCTGGATGTTGAAGCGATCAGCGGCGTGAAGTGCTGAGATGTATTGTGACCGAATTTCACTCATCGCGGAAAGATTTTGGCTGCCCCATGTGAATCTGGGCTGGCCAAGGATGTTTTCAACGAGCAGGTCAGCCATCATTCGGGCGTGTCGTCCGTTTCCGTTTGGAAAAGGGTGGATTAAGACAAGTTTGTGGTGAAAGCGTGCGGCAATTTCATCAGGGGGCAAGTCTTTCGTTTCAATCCAGGCGGATACATCATCGCACAGATTTCGCAGTTCGATGGGGACTTGATGCCATGGCCCGCCTATATTTTTATCGCTATGCCGGAATGTTCCGGCCCATTTCCAAACGTTTCCAAACATTCGCTTATGTAGTTTTTTAATGAATTGTTCAGTCAGAATGTTCTTCGGGCGGGTGGATTCCAGCCAGTCCAATGCCTCCAGAATATTGTCCTGTTCCCATCGGTCAAGTTCCCCTCGTGTTGTGATGTGTGTCAGCTTAAGACCATTCGTTTCATCCAGATCGATTGGTGTGGCACCTTCAGGATAATGGAAATCGATCATTGTTCATTCCAGAGTCTGGAGGGATTTTGGAGCAATTTTTCGACGGTTTCGGTGAAAACCTTTTGATTTTCAGTTTCACTGAGCCCTTGCTTTTCAAGTCCCATTGTTTGAGATGCCATCGATATGCGTTTGACGGCAATTTGTTCCGCTTTCTCTCTGAGTGTTGCTTCCAAATCGGATTTTGGAATAAAGCCGTAAACAAATACACAATTGAGGCCTTCTGCAATACGGCGCAATGTTTTTAGTGTGACGCCGCCGGTGGGTTCGCCTTTTTCAAGAACAGCAATACGTTGTTGTGTCATGCCGGTACGGTTTGCAAGTTGCTGTGCACTCATGCCTAAGGCATTACGAATTGCGCGTATCCATCCTTTTGGCGGGGGCTGGATGTTTAAAACAGGGCGAAAAAGATTCAATTTTAGCCCAAGTTGCTCTCTGACGAGTTTTTGGTTTTTCATAGGTCAATCCTCCAAACGCCTCGATTTACAACATAAAAGTTGTATTTCGGCAAGTTTAAAACAATGAATATATTGTTTTTATAGGTTTATTAACAATGAATATGTTGTAAGCCTACCCGCGGTAGCGGTTGGTGATCGGCATGCGGCGGTCGCGGCCGAAGGCTTTCGGGGTGATTTTGATGCCGGGCGGGCCCTGACGGCGTTTGTATTCACTCAGGTCAACCAGCCGAACCGCCTGGCGGACGGCCTCTTCGTCGAAGCCTGCGGCGAGCATGGCGTCGACCCCCCTGTCTTTTTCGACATACGCTTCAAGAATTGGGTCGAGAATTTCATAGGGCGGGAGCGAGTCGGTGTCCTGTTGATCAGGCCGGAGCTCGGCGGATGGCGGACGCTCAATGGTGGAGGGCGGAATGACGATGCCGCGGGTGTTGCGCCAGCGGCAGAGATCAAACACCAGCGTTTTAGGTACGTCTTTAATGACGGCAAACCCCCCGGCCATGTCGCCGTATAGTGTGCAGTAGCCGGTGGCATACTCACTTTTATTTCCTGTGGAGAGCACCAGCCAGCCATTCTTATTCGACATCGCCATAATCAGTGTGCCGCGAATACGCGCCTGAAGGTTTTCCTCCGCCAGCCCGGGGGGCGGGTTCCAAACGTTGGAAAGCACGTCTGTGAATTTTCCAAAGAGTGGAAAAATCGGAATGGTGTGGAACTCCACGCCGAAGGTGGCGGCGATTTCTTCAGCATCGGATAGGGTTTCATTGGATGAATATTGTGAGGGCATGGTGATGGCCGCGACACGGTCGGCCCCGAGCGCATCGACTGCGATCGCGAGGACCAACGCGGAATCAATTCCTCCGCTGACCGCGATGACGGTCTTTTTGAACCCATTTTTCTCAACGTAGTCGCGAAGCCCGAGTTTAAGAGCTTCATATATTTCTTCGAGCGGATGAGCAGACAAGAGTGTCTGCTCCACGGATTGTGAGGCGGATACTCCTGTCTGCCTGCCGTTGGGGAGAGCAGACAAGAGTGTCTGCTCCACGGATTGTGAGGCGGACACTCCTGTCTGCCCGAGAATATATTCTACGAAGAGCGGGGCACGGGATGTGATATGACCTTTTGCGTCGAACATCATGCTTCCGCCGTCGAAGACGAGTTCATCCTGTCCGCCAACCTGGTTGCAGAAGAGAAGGGGGGCGTTCAGGGTTTTCGCGGCTTCGGCAAAAACAGCTTCGCGTTCAAGCCGTTTGCCGCGGTGGTAGGGTGAGGCGGAGAGGTTGACGACAAGGTCGGGCTGTTCTTTGGCGAGTGCGCGGCAGGCGCTCCCGTCGGCGAGCCAGGAGTCCTCGCAGATATGCACCCCGACCTTTGTTCCGAAGGCGTCGAAGGTAAACGGCGCATCCCCGGCATCGAATACGCGTTGTTCATCGAAAACCCCGTAGTTGGGCAACAGCATTTTATGATACACCCCAACGATGTCCCCTTCGTAAAACACGACGGCCGCGTTGAAGCGACCGGAGTTGTCGGTAACGGGCGCACCGACCACGCAAAAAGTTTCCTGCGGCAGTTCGGTGCGAAGGCGTTGGATTTGTCTGTCGCAGTCCTGAATAAAGTGCGGTCGCAGGATTAGATCTTCCGGCGGATAGCCGCAAAGAGCGAGTTCCGGGAAGATGACCAGTTGTGCTCCGCCCCCGGTTGCCTCCGCGGCATGGGCGAGGATGCGGGTGGCATTTTCTTCCAGTGCCCCGACGGTCGGGTTCATTTGGACGAGTGCTGTTCGAAGAGCGTGCATTACCGTCGGTAGTTCGGGGCTTCCTTGGTGATGCGGATATCGTGCGGATGAGCTTCGGCAGTTCCGGCAGCGGAAACACGGACGAATTGTCCGTTTTTCTGCAGTTCGGGAACGGTGCGGCACCCGCAGTAGCCGAGGCTGGCCTGCAGGCCGCCGCTGTATTGTTTGAGCACCTTGCTCACTCCGCCGGCGTAGGGAACGACGCCCTCGATTCCTTGCGGGACGAGATCATCGTCGGCGCTGTCTTTGAGACCGTAGCGTTGGCGGGAGCCTTCGCGCGATTTCATCGCGTCGAGGCTGCCCATGCCGCGGTAGACGACAAACTGACGCCCTTCGTAAAGAATCTTTTCGCCGGGGCCTTCGTCGGTACCGGCCAGAACCGAACCCATCATGACCGCCGAGGCACCGGCAACGAGAGCTTTGGCGACATCTCCAGAATGGCGGATTCCACCGTCCGCAATGATGGGTAGCGAGCCTTTGAGTGCATCGGCACAGTTGTAAATGGCGCTGATCTGCGGAATGCCGACTCCGGCGACGACGCGGGTGGTGCAGATGGAGCCGGGGCCGATGCCCACTTTGACGGCATCCGCGCCGGCCTTTTGCAGCGCGAGGGCCGCTTCGCCGGCGGCAATGTTCCCGGCAATGACATCGATGTCCGGGAAATTCTTTTTCACCCATGCGGTCATTTCGATGACCCCTTTACTGTGTCCGTGAGCGGTGTCGACGGTGAGCACATCGACATCCGCATTGGCCAGCGCCTCGGCGCGTTCATAGTCGCCGGGGCCGACTCCGGCACCGGCGCGCAGGCGGTAGAATTCGTCCCGGTTATAGAGCGGGCGGGTGTTTTCAATCAGGTCGGCCACATCGGTGTAGCTGTAGAGTCCGACGAGTTTATCTCCTTCAACCAGCGGCAGCTTGCCGATCTTGTTTTTGCGCATGATCTCATAGGCTTCGCGCAGGCCGGTGTCTTTGGGTGCGGTGATGACCTTTTGGGTCATAATGTCACCCGCCTTCATGTCAAGGCTTGGGGCGAATTTGATATCCTTTGTGGTCAGGATGCCGACCAGCGCGGCGGAGTCGTTGAGAATGGGGAACCCGGTGAAGTTGTATCCTTTTTCAGCGCGGCGCTGTTGAATCTCTACGAGGGTCTGGCTGGCGTTAAAGGTGATGGGGTTCCGGATGAGCCCATTGAGAAAATGCTTCACTTTTGAGACGGCATCGGCCTGGTCAGACGGCTCAAGGTTTTTGTGAATGATCCCGATGCCGCCGTGCAGTGCCATGGCAATGGCCATGTCGGCTTCCGTTACCGTATCCATCGCTGCGCTGATAAACGGGATGTTGATTTGGATATTGGAGGTCAGGTGGGTCTTGATGTCCGTGTCGCCGGGAAGGAAGTCGGCGTACTGGGTAATCAGGGAGACATCGTCGAAGGTGAGCCCTTCATAAGGGAAGGTGCTCATGAATTTGTCGAGATACTTGTTTTGGCTCATGGAATATGTCCTTTTGCCGATACAGATTGGAGCTTGCGCCGAACGGAGTCAATCCTGTTTTATGATTCGCCGGCTTCACTCATTTATCTAATAATCCGTTATTCCATATTCCATGAATACGGGTGGTGGGGGCTCCAGCTTGTAAACGGCTCCTTTAGGGGAGAAATCACCACACAATTTTTTAACCTTTCCTCCTTAACGGAGGTCGAAATCCGCGTAGTATGCCCTGCATGTTGTTTTCCAATGTTTAGAAAATCCGGCTGGGATTCTTCCAATGGTTGGAAATATTGGGTAAAAAGAATCTCAATGTGATGCACTGGACTTTTGAATTGGGTGACCAATATGCTAAAAATTTGTTGAGGGGTAATTGCGAAAGACACCATGGAATACACACCGTTAGCGAAGAAAACCAAGCCTTTGCTGAAAGAGAAGGTTCTGCCGGAACTTAAAAAGTTAGGCAACTATTTCAGTTATGACGACGTGAAGTCTCACCTCTTGACCGTGGCTGAGAGAAAGGTTCCGAACTCCACGCTTAAAATCTATCTCTCACAGTTTGTTGAGCAGGGCATCTTGTTTGATGCCGGAAAGGGGTGGTATTCCAATTTGTTGGAGCCGCTAGCGCTCAATTCGGACTCCCTGACGGACATCGTAACGCTACTGGCTGATCAGTTCCCGTTGCTTGAGGCCTCTTGCTGGTCTACAGAGCAGACTAATCCCTTTATGCATCATCTATTGTCTAAGTTTGTGACATTTGTCTACACAGATGCAGACGCCATGGAAACAGTTGGAGATGCGTTGAGCGATGCCGG
>JAUXCB010000204.1 GCA_030619095.1 Verrucomicrobiota bacterium
GACCGTGGCAAACACCGGGGTTTCGTAGGTCGCCAGCGGAAGTTCTGTTTCAACATCAATTTCCGGCCCGGTAATCTTGACCGGCCCGACCCATTGCAGCGGCACATTTGCAAATTGTTCTTTCATTATTTTTTGTCCTACTTTACACCTTAAACTCACGGCTCAAGAACCTCCCAATGACCCCCCTTAGCGGAACCAACGCGACGAAGAACTCCATCAGCCTTGAGCTGATTGATCTGCATCTCAATAGCCCGCGGTGTCCGGTCAAGGTTTTTAGCTATTTCAGGGATTGATACACGTGCATTCTCACGCATCAACTCGATGATTTTCCCCGAAGGTTTCCCCCTGGGTTTTTCTTCTTCCTTCACCATTTTCAGAGCTTCTGCATCAATAGGAAAAGCGGTTGCTTTACGCTTCGTCAAAGAGCCAGGTGGAGAGGTAGCGCTCGCCGGTGTCGCAGATGATGGTGACGATCGTCTTCCCCTCGTTCTCCGGACGCTTAGCCAGCTCCAAAGCCGCCCAGACATTTCCGCCGGAAGAGATCCCGCAGAGGATTCCCTCCTCACGGGCGAGGCGGCGCGCGATCTTCCCCGCATTTTCGGCACTGATCTGGATGACTTCATCAACCAGATGGATATCCAGATTGGTCGGGATGAAGCCCGCGCCAATTCCCTGGATTTTATGCGGGCCAGGCTCGCCGCCAGAAATGACGGGCGAATCGGCTGGCTCTACGGCCACCACCTTGACTGTGGACTTTTTCTCTTTGAGCATTCTGCCGACACCGGTCAACGTACCACCGGTTCCAACCCCGGCTACAAAAAGGTCTACGTCGCCCTCGGTGTCGTCCCAGATTTCAACCGCAGTGGTTTGGCTATGAATCTCCGGATTGGCCGCATTATCAAACTGCTGCGGCATCATCGCATTGGGAATCGCACTGACGAGCTCTTCGGCTTTTTGAATCGCACCGGGCATCCCGTCGGCACCGGGAGTCAGGATAAGTTCCGCGCCGAGCGCGGCGAGCAACTTGCGCCGCTCCATGCTCATGGTTTCCGGCATGGTGAGGATGAGTTTGTAGCCCTTGGCGGCGGCGGCAAATGCGAGGGCAACACCGGTGTTGCCGCTGGTCGGTTCCACAATGGTGTCGCCGCTTTTCAGGTCGCCGCTTTTTTCGGAGGCTTCGATCATGGCAATGCCGATGCGGTCTTTGACGCTGTGCAGCGGGTTTTGCGACTCCATCTTGACGAGAACCGTTGCGTTGAGCCCCAACGCAAGGCGGTTGAGTTTAACGAGCGGTGTTCTGCCCACGGTTTGAGTAATGTTTTCGCAGATCTTCATTGGCTACAACCTCCCTCTCTCAGATACTGTACGTTGTGGTTCCCTTGCTTTCTATTTCATCCACCTTGTCCAGCAGATCTCTCAAGGTGATCGCCGAGAAAAATTCCTCAAGAACTTTTGCGGCACCTTCCCAGACTGGCCGAACCACGCATTTATTTCTATCGCGACCCTGGCAATCCATTTGCGCACAATCCACGAGATTCATGATGCCTTCTGAGGCGCGGAGAATCTCAAAGACCGTAATGTCTTCCGGCTCCTTGATGAGGCGGAAGCCCCCCTTCACGCCGCGGATTCCAATGCACAGGCCATCGTTTTTCAGCGGCACGATAATCTGCTCAATGTAGTCAGAGGAAATCCCCTCTTCCGCCGCGATAATTTTTTTCGGCACCGGGCCGTTTTTTTGATAGCGGGCAATGCTCAGCAAAATCCGGACGGCGTAACGACCTTTGGTTGACATTTTCATACCTATTAGCTCCTTCATTTTCATTTAAACCATGGAATTGTTATCAGATTTATTGGATTTTTACTGAATACCGCCAACCAGGTCAACATTTAACCCGCAATCTATAAATGAATGCATTGCGCCTTTCATTTTCTCCGGAAATCGGGCAGAAGAACCCTTTGTATTTTTTAAGGAAATAAAATGGAAACAACCTCCAGCAATTTTATTCACGAGATTATCGACGGCGATCTGGCCTCCGGCAAACATGCGGAGATTGTCACCCGTTTCCCGCCGGAACCCAACGGCTATCTCCATATCGGCCACGCCAAAGCGATCTGCCTCGATTTCGGCACCGCCCTCAAATACGGCGGCCGCTGCCACCTGCGCTTCGACGACACCAACCCGACCGCCGAAGACGAGGAGTACGTGGAAGCCATCAAAGACGATGTCCGCTGGCTCGGCTTCGACTGGGGCGAAAACCTCTTCTGGGCCTCCGCCTATTTCGAAAAAATGGTCGACTACGCCGTACAGCTCATCAAGCTCGGCAAAGCCTATGTCTGCCACCTGAGCGTCGATGAGTTCAAAAAATACCGCGGTGTGCCGACCGCCCCCGGAAAAGAACCGGAAGGCCGCACCCGCACGATCGAAGAAAACCTCGAGCTGTTCGAAAAAATGAAATCCGGCGAGTTCGAGGACGGCACCTACGTGCTGCGCGCCAAGATCGACATGGCCTCCCCCAACCTGCACCTGCGCGATCCGGCCATCTACCGCATCAAGCACGCCGGGCACCACAACACCGGCAGCAAATGGTGCATCTATCCGATGTACGACTTCGCCCACTGCATCGAAGACTCCATCGAAGGGGTCACCCACTCGCTCTGCACCCTCGAATTCGAAGTGCACCGCCCGCTTTACAACTGGATTCTCGAAACGCTTGGTGCAACTCAGCCGCAGCAAATCGAATTCGCGCGCCTCAACCTCACCTACACGGTGATGAGCAAGCGCAAATTGCTAGAGCTCGTCCAGAAAGGGCTCGTACACGGGTGGGACGATCCCCGCATGCCAACCCTCTGCGGCATGCGCCGCCGGGGGGTCCCCGCCAAAGCCATTCGCAACTTCTGCGCTGAAATCGGCATCACTAAAACTGAAAGCCTCACGGATGTCGCCCTGCTCGAACACCACGTGCGCGACGTGCTCAACGAGACCGCTCCGCGCCGCATGGCCGTGCTCGACCCGCTCAAAGTCGTCATCACCAACTACGACGAAAATCAGGTCGAGACCTTCGAGCTTCCCAACCACCCGCAAAAAGAAGAAATGGGCACACGCTCCGTCCCCTTCACCCGCGAAATCTATATTGAGCGCGACGACTACATGGAAGATGCAAACCGAAAATACAAACGTTTCACCCTTGGACGCGAAGTCCGCCTGCGCGGCGTCTACCTCGCCACCTGCAACGAAGCCATCAAAGACGCCACTGGCAACGTCATTGAACTGCACTGCACCATCGATCCCGACTCCAAAGGCGGCTCCGCACCCGACGGACGGAAGGTCAAAGGCACCATCCACTGGGTGTCGGCCACCGAAGGTGTGACCGCACAAGTGAATCTCTACGACCGGCTCTTTAACGTGGAAAATCCCGCCGCCGGAAAGTCCGACTTTAAAGAACTGCTCAATCCCGGCTCACTCGAAACCGTCACCGGCATTCTCGAGCCCGCCGCCGTCGGCGATCCC
>JAUXCB010000085.1 GCA_030619095.1 Verrucomicrobiota bacterium
CTGCGCGCATTGCTTCCTGTGCCGGAAACGGAACGCCCGCACCGCACGATGCTACTTTTATTTGAGGGCGAAAACGCCATCGAAAAAATTTACCGGGCTGCCGGAAGCTTTGATGACAGCAAGGAATCGGCGGATACGGTGCGCGGAACCTACGGGGACTACGTCCGCGATCCGGAGGGGACCCTGATCTATTTTGAACCCGCTGTGCTGGTCGCCCCCACGGTTGCCGCCGCCAAACAAACCCTTTTGCTCTGGGTGAACTATGCGGAGAATGACGGCGGCATTATTGACAACGCAATGAGCCTTCCGGAAGGCGATGTGGAAAAGACGCTGGTGATCATCAAACCAGACAACTTCCGCTTCCCCAGCTCGCGCCCCGGCAACATCATCGACCTGTTTTCGCGCTCCGGCCTGCGGATTGTCGGCGCACAGGTGCACCGCATAAGCATGGCGGAGGCCCAAATGTTCTACGGCCCGGTTCAGGCGATCCTGCGCGAAAAACTGTGCAAGAAGACTGTCGCAAAAGCCTGCTCTGTATTGGAGGATGCGTTCGGGTTTGCCATGCCCGATGAAGTCAACAACGCGCTATGCACAAGCCTCGCTCCCGTCTGCGGGGATCATACGTTTTTCGGCATCATGCAGTTTATGACCGGCCTATGGCTGCCGGACGTACCCCCATCGGAGATGGACGACGAGGGCCGGGTTCGCTGTCTGGTGTTGGTCTATGCCGGCGAGCAGGCGGTGGATAAGATCCGCACCATCCTCGGGCCGACCGACCCGAGCAAGGCGCACCCCGGCTCCGTGCGGAAGGAATACGGCAGCGATGTGATGGTCAATGCTGCGCATGCCTCTGACTCCGTTGAAGCCGCCGTGCGGGAAATAGGAATTTTGAACCCGGAGCGCAATGTGCTCACGAAACGGGTTACTCAGTATTACGGATAAAATCTGGAGACGTTATGATGTGGAAAAATGTAGCCGCCGCCCCGGCCGATGCCATTCTCGGCCTAACCGAAGCCTTTAAAAACGACCCCCGCCCTGGGAAAATCAATCTCGGCGTCGGCATCTATAAAGATGCCTCCGGTGCCACGCCGGTTCTCGATGCGGTGAAAGCGGCAGAAAAGATTCTGCTTGAACAGGAAACCACCAAGTCGTATCTCCCGATTGCGGGCACTCCCGACTACGGGATCGCCGTGCAGAAACTGATTTTTGGCGCCCCCTGTGACCGGGCCGCCACCGTGCATACGCCCGGCGGAACCGGCGCGCTGCGTCTGGCGGGCGAACTGCTCAAATCATTCAGCAGTGGAACCCTCTGGGTCAGCAACCCGACCTGGGCCAACCATAAAAATATCTTCACCGCCTCCGGTCTGATCCTTCAGGACTACCCCTACTACAACGCCAACACCCAGAGGCTCGACGAAGACGCCTTCTTTGCCTCGCTCGAAACCGTTCTGCCCGGTGACTCTGTTCTGCTACACGCCTGCTGTCACAACCCGACCGGAGTCGACCTCAGTTCAGCTCAGTGGGATCGTGTCGCCGCGCTGGCCAAAACGAACGGCTGGTCCGCCCTGATCGACTTCGCCTATCAGGGGTTCAGCGAAAGCGTGGACGCCGACCGCGTGGGCGTAGAAGCCTTCCTCGCATCCGGCACCGAGTTTATGGTCGCCAGTTCCTTCTCCAAAAACTTCGGCCTCTATCGCGAACGCACCGGCGCGTTGACCACCATCGGTACCGATGCCGAGGCCAAAGCAACCGCCATGAGCCACCTAAAAAAAACCGCGCGCGTACTTTATTCCAACCCCCCGGCACACGGCGGTATGATCGCCAGCACCATCCTGCAGAATGCTGAGCTTTCCACGATTTGGATTCATGAGCTCGATGCGATGCGCGACCGGATCGCCAGCATGCGTGCCGCGCTCGCGGAAGGCCTCGCTGAACGCGGGGTCAACATGGACTGCTCATTCATCACGAAGCAAAAAGGGATGTTCTCTTTCAGCGGGCTTACCAAAGAGCAAGTGGACTTTTTGCGGGAAGAAAAAGCCATCTACATCGTCGGCTCCGGCCGCATCAATGTCGCGGGTCTGACTCCGGATAATATGAATGCCGTCTGCGATGCCATCGCCGAGTCACTCGACAAGTAACCCCGCCAAAGAAAATCATTTTTTCTTCCTGTGAGTTTACAAAGCTCACGGCATTTCTTATGTTCTCAAACGTATTGGGCGTGTGGTGGAATTGGTAGACACGCAAGATTTAGGATCTTGTGCCTCACGGCGTGCGGGTTCGAGTCCCGCCTCGCCCACCACTTCGCCAGGCCGAGAGGTGCAGACCGAACTGAAACGGAGAAAAAATGTTTCCACAACATGGCGGGGTTCCGAGCTTCAACATGAAAATCCACGGATCGATTCTGGCCGCAATGATTCTCGTCATTGTTTCCGGATCTCTGTTGACCCTCTCCTTTTATATGGCAGCCACTCCGGGGGATCTTGCCGCGCAAAACCGGGTGACGCTCTCCCTGATCATTACCCTGCTGCTCTCCCTCTTCCTCTTTCTGCTCGGCACGGGCCGCTGGTGGCACAAACACCTGTGGCGGCGTGGCAACAGCCAAAGACACCACAGACACCGTGGGCGAACCCGAACTGTGCACCACCGCCGGGATTCCCACGGTCGACGGCAGTACGGCACCAAATTTTGATTGCACTTCCAGCCGGTGCACAGTACGTTTCCCGCTTGCTTCACGGACGCGTAGCTCAGTTGGTAGAGCAGCTGACTCTTAATCAGCGGGTCCAGGGTTCGAGCCCCTGCGCGTCTACCACTCCTCAACCCTGCCGGGGATTACGCCGCTTACGCTGTCCCTCCATGTTTTCAGTCGCGCGGATACCAGACCCGGGTCTTTTTTGTCTGCACGCCCCAGCGCAGGGCGGTTCGGTGCGCCCGGAAATAGAGGTCGATGTGCCGGCCCTTGATCGCGCCGCCGACATCGCGGGCGATCCCCCATCCGTAGCCGGGAATATAGAATTTGGTTCCCATCGGGAAGAGCCTCGGGTCAACGGCGACGGTACCGGGGCGGGCCCTCCGACCGCTGGCGGTCTGGCCAACCTTCTTAAATTTTCCCTTGAGCGGGCCGGAAGCAAAAACAGGTTTGCCGTACCAGGTGCGCTTCCATCCACAGCATTTCCGGCAAGCGCAATACCCGGTGGTTTTCATTTCGATCACCGCATCCGCACGGCGCAACGGAATCCGAACCCAATGGCCGCGCGTGACGGCCAGCAGGCATAAAATACCCAGCCCGACCGCCAGCGGTTTCCAAAATTTTAGTGCCCACTTCATAGCCCCTGAAGCGTAACGCAAAGGCTCGGAGAACACAAAGGCCCGCAGAGAAAACCCTGCGGCCCCCCGCCGGCGTTTCGCCCTTAAGTTTTAGCCCTTTTTGGAGGCGTACTCTTTGATGAGGCATGCGCCGATGACTTCGCGCTGAATCTGGTTCGTTCCTTCATAGATCTGAAGAATTTTGGCGTCGCGCATCATTTTTTCGACCGGATACTCTTTCATAAAGCCGTAGCCTCCGAGCACCTGTACGGCATCGGTGGTAACGGACATCGCGACATCACCGGCGTAGCATTTGCACATGGCGGAGATTTTGGAAACGTCTTTGGTTCCGGCGTCGATGGTGTTGCAGGCGGCATAGGTGATGGCGCGGGCGGTCTCCACTTTCATGGCCATATCAGCCAGCATCCACTGCAGGCCCTGGTTGGCGATGATCGGCTTGCCGAACTGTTCGCGAACACGAGCGTAGTTGACAGCTTCGTCGAGTGCGCCCTGAGCAAGACCCACACCCTGTGCGGCGATACCCGGGCGGGAGATGTCGAATGTTTTCATGGCGAGCAAGAAGCCCATGCCTTCGCGTCCGATCAGGTTTTCCGCCGGAACTTCGCAGTCCTGGAAGATCAGCTCACGGGTGGCGGAGGCGCGGATGCCAAGCTTGTCTTCTTTTTTACCAAACTCGAAACCGGGCGTTCCTTTTTCAACAATAAAACAGGATACGCCGCGCGCACCTTTATTTTTGTTGGTGACAGCCAGAATGGTGTAGATGTCGGCTTCGCCACCGTTGGTGATCCACTGTTTGGTGCCGTTGAGGATATATTTGTCGCCCTTCTTGACGGCGGTGGTGGCAATGCCCCCCGCATCGGAACCCGCGTTTGGCTCCGTCAGACCGAAGGCGGCCCATTTTTCGCCGCTGGCGAGCGGGGAAAGATATTTTTTCTTCTGTTCTTCAGAGCCGCCGATGATGATCGGGTCGGCACCCAGGGCGTTGGCGGCGAAGGAAACAGAGATACCGATGCAATATTTACTGAGCGTTTCAACCGCGACGCAGAAGCCGAGGTGTCCGAATTCCATTCCGCCGTAGGCTTCATCGATGTAGAGGCCCATCATGTCCATCTGGGCAAGTTCTTTGAGGATATCGGCAGGGAAAATTCCTACCTCATCCAGCTCCGCACGTACGGGAATGATGCGTTCCCGACCAAATTCGTCGAGCATATCGCGCACTTCGATCTGCTCTTCGGTTAAACCCCAATTAATTTCTCCCATGATCTGATCTCCTTTTACTGTTCGATGACATTAATCCCTTTGATTCCAAAATAAGCGGCGGCGGCCAGCAAATGACGGTCGCTTGTATAAATTTTATCCACCCCGTTGACGACTGCACTTCGCAAGTGCAATGCGTCGCCAGCACGTAGAAAGAGGGTGTCAGGCATTTCAACAAATTGATTCGCGACGGAGCGAAGTTGAGAGGTTTTCATAGAAAACCATGTCCAGACCCCGTCCGTCTCATCCTCGCGAAAAACCGCCACAACATCCATGAGTTCATTCCGGCTGATCCGACCTTCCCGGAGATGACGGTGAAACACACTAAACAGTTCAAGACGCCCCCACTCGGAACAACAGAGTCCATCTTGACCGGAACGAGCAAGCTTCTGGACGGCTTCTGACCCAGGCTCAGGAAGGTAACACTTCGCGATGTATGCTGTATCAAAGTACATCATGCCCGGGAACGATCCTCCGCAACAATCTGAGTGCTGTCCGCGTGGATGCGAGGAAGCCGAGCCATTAAGTCAGAATGATCCGGCAGGGGCCGGCGCATCGGCTCTTCTGTATACGGCTGAACGCATGCAATAGGCCGACCATGATCGGTAACCACAAATGCACCCTCTGCCGCTCGGCGAACCCAGCGGCCGGTCTGCTCATGTAAATCACGAATGGAAACCGTTTTCATGTGTCACATTGTGCCATTTTAAAGGCGAGTCGCAAGCGGTATCTCTTATTCCATACCTTCTAAATAACGTTCCGCCTCAATCGAGGCCGCACAGCCGGTTCCCGCTGCGGTAATTGCCTGACGGTAAATCGAATCCTGCACATCGCCAGCGGCAAAGACACCGTCAATGTTGGTGCGCGTGTTGTTCGTAATCAAATAGCCGGTATGATCGGTGTCGAGCTGGCCGGCAAACGGCCCGGTGTTCGGCTTATGCCCAATCGCCACAAAGAGTCCTGTAATCGCGAGCTCGGAAAGGACTTCTGTTTTGACATTGCGGACTTTCAAGCCGGTCACTTCGTTTTTCTCTACGTCGAGGACTTCTTCGACCACGGTATCCCAAAGGACTTCAATTTTAGGATGCGCCACCACACGATCGGCCATAATCTGCGATGCGCGGAACTGATCGCGGCGATGAATCACGGTGACCTTGGACGCAAAGTGGGTGAGGAAGAGCGCGTCTTCCATGGCGGTATCGCCGCCGCCCAGCACGGCAACGGGAACGTCGCGGTAGAACGCGCCATCGCAGGTGGCACAGCCGGAAACCCCGCGGCCAATCAATTTTTGTTCGGACTCGATTCCAAGATACTGAGCGCTGGCTCCCGTAGCAATAATGATGGTTTGAGCCTCAATTTTTTCGCCGTCGCTCAACATCAGCGTCAGCGGACGGCAATCGAGGCATGCCTCCGTCACTTCCCCCGCTTTAAAACGAGTGCCGAAACGCTCCGCCTGCTTACGGGTCAGCGTCATCAACTCCGTTCCATCGACCCCGTCCGGGAACCCCGGATAGTTCTCTATTTCCGAGGTGGTCGTCAGCTGCCCGCCGGGCTGGAAGCCTTCAATCACCAACGGATCGAGGTTGGCTCGCGCTGCGTACACCGCAGCAGTTAGACCCGCAGGCCCCGTTCCGATAATGACTACTTTTTCCATTAAACAGGATCTCCATAAACAAACAGATGTCATTAACTATACAAAGGTTCTGAAAAACGGAAAGCGTATATGGAAGAAAAAGGATGCAACTCAGAGCGATTCCTTACACGGGGGTTTTATCCGGATATAACGCCGAAGGGACCCTCATTCATATTCACAATAAAAACTCTTCTTGCCTCCTCAAAACCCAAGAAGCCCTAGACATCTAACTAGAACAAGGCATCTTATCAGCTAAACAGGCACAAAAATCAGATAAACACTGAGGGGTTTCAGTTTTAATTTATGAGGGGTTCCAAACTGCCGGCGGCGATTACCAACCGGATCACTCAGAAAACCAACTTCATCCCATTTTAAACAACAAATCACACCGGATCCCACCTGAACCCGTGGAAGCGTTTTCCTTGTTTTTTGTTTTTTTATATGAGATCAATGGAACATAAGTTGTGTCCGGAGTCGTCTAAACAAAAAAAAGGAACTC
>JAUXCB010000238.1 GCA_030619095.1 Verrucomicrobiota bacterium
AAATGCCAATCACAACTGGGTTGTTGAGCCCGGCACCTTTACCGTAATGATAGGCCGTTCATCAGAAAATATGGAGACCCGCGACACCTTTATTGTCGATCTTGATTCCCAGGGACAGTTGTACACCCGTCTGCCCAAAAAAGAGATCGGCACGACCACTCCTGCAGCTCCCGGAAATCGCCACCGCTCCATATACCAGGGCGAGCTGCACAAAAACGAGAAACGCGCGCACACCGCACGAAATGCGGGCGAGTAAGACGGCAGTTAAACCGTTTGGAACGCTGATAAGCCCCATCAATATTGACGAATCTTTCTTCTGGGGGCGCACCCATTGGGTGCAGATATCCAGAGGCAGGGCGAGACCTCCGGGCGAGCCGGAAATGGAACCTTTTCTCTGTCGCCTCAACGAAGCATGGCAACGGCCTCATCGGTGATTTACTCTTAAGAAAAGGTACCAGCCTATGAATTTTAGAATCGAGAGTTTTGCGAGGGGGAAATAAAGAGAGTGGATGAGCGGGTTTCTTTCCTCGCCATTTTATGGCATCTATTGGAGATGAATGTTCCGTTTTTAATTTTGGCACCGATGAGGGGCATCACGACGCGATTCTACCGTCAGGCTTTTGTGCGGCATTTCGATGGCCTTGACGCCGAGATGGCACCCTTTATTCCAACGGTGGCTGCGGAGAAGATCAATCCGAAGCTGCTGCGCGATGTGCTACCGGAAAACAATTCGGGCCTACCGCTGATTCCACAGCTGATTGGCAACGATGCCGCCGATTTTGTGAATATGGCCAAGGCCTTACACGATCTCGGCTACAACGAAGTGAACTGGAACCTCGGCTGCCCGCACAAGCCGATTCGAAAAAAGCAGCGCGGCTCCGGGCTGATCCCCCAGCCCGATCGGGTCGATGCCCTGCTCGAAACGATATGCGCCGAAAGCCCCTGCAAGGTTTCCGTCAAAGTGCGCCTCGGCATTTCCAACAAATCAGAGCTGATGAATCTGATCCCGGTGCTAAACCGTTATCCATTGAGCGAGGTGATTGTCCACCCGCGCACAGCGGAGCAGATGCTTGATGGGAAGGTGGATCTCGGTGCCTTCGCGCTGGCGTTTCAGGAGATCACCCATCCGGTCTGCTACAACGGCGACATCACCGATCTCGCCTTTTTCCAAACCGTGAATACATGCTTCCTCTCCCTTAGAAAATTTATGCTGGGGCGCGGGCTGCTGAGCAACCCGTTTTTGTGCGAGGTGATCAAGAGCGGAAACCCGCAGACAAAAAAACCCATTGAACGGCTCTGCGCTTTCCACGACGAAGTGCTGGCAAATTACCAAACAGTCATTGACGGTGACCTTCCTATGCTAGGGAAAATGAAGGAGTTCTGGGCCTATCCGATCACGAATCTTTCCAATGGGAAGAAGCTGTTCAAAAAGGTTAAGAAGGCGCAACGACTCTCAACCTACCAGGAGATCGTCAAAGAATTTCTCGCTGAGGCCACATGGACGGCCTAAAGCTCGCTTGCAATTTGCCGACGGATCGAGCGTTATAACGGACGATGAAAAAGAAACCGGTCATTTTAGAAGAGTTGCTGATCTGGCTGCGCGGACGTTTTACGCTGACGAGCGAGGAAAAGGTCTGGCTGCTACTTGTTTTATTCATCTGCTGGGCTGGGGTGACCGCACGCTATTTTCATCTCAAAAACCAGAAACCGGAACTCATTTCCATTGAGAACTTAATGGGGGAAACACCGTGAATGTTTCCGTTCTACATGATCCCGCGAGGCCCAAGGGTGTACTGCGCGGCTCTGTGGGCGATAGCCGCCGCTCCTGAACAGGGTAGCCGCCGCTCTGAAGTTCGTGTTTAAAAACCTAACGGAAGCAGACCGTCACTCCCGCATTCAGAGTTCATCTTTCCCCCGAACCCAGCCTCCGCCGAGGACTTCGTCGCCGTCGTAGACAACGGCGGCCTGCCCGGGGGTGAGGGCGAACTGGGGTTCGTCGAAGCGAACACGGAACTGCCTGCCGCCGATCTGTTCGATGGCGGCGGGCGCGCCTCGGTGGCCGTAGCGCGGCTGGACGATAAATTTCAGAGAACCCTCCCCACCGTTCCGGCACCCCTCCAATGGAGGGGATTTTGCGAGCTCCCCTCCTCTGGAGGGGTGGCCGAAGGCCGGGGTGGGTCGCGGTGTTTGAGCGGCACACTCGGGGAATGAACCTCTGATCCAATGCGCGTCGGTGACGATGCATTCGGATGCCATCACTTTTTCGCGCGGCGAAAGGGTGATGGTATTTGCCGCAGGATCTATGTCGCTGACGTAGACGCGCTCGCCGGTGGCGACACCGGTTCCGCCGCGCTGGCCGACAGTAAAGCGGTGGATGCCGTCGTGCTCGGCAATGACATTGCCGTTTTGATCCAGCACGGGGCCTTTCTTTTTCACATCCGGAACGCGGCCTTCGACGAACTCGGCATATTTGCCCTCTTCGACAAAGCAGAGGTCCTGACTTTCGCCACGCGGGACAATCGGCAGGTTGTGGTCGGCCGACCATTTTTTGACTTCGTCTTTGATCCAGCCGCCGAGCGGAAAAGCGATGTGGGCGAGCTGTTTTTGGGAGAGACGGTGAAGAAAGTAGGTTTGGTCTTTCTTAGGATCGACGGCGCGCAGCAGATGATACCGCCCGTCTCGTTCCTCAATGCGCGCGTAGTGTCCGGTGGCGAGGATCTGGCAATCGAGCTGCACGGCGCGGTCGAGCAGGAAGCCGAATTTGATGAACTGGTTGCAGGAGATGCAGGGCGACGGGGTGCGGCCGGAGGCGTATTCGTCGACAAACGGCGAGAC
>JAUXCB010000122.1 GCA_030619095.1 Verrucomicrobiota bacterium
CCGACATGGCTGAAACAATCGAGTGTACGCCGGATCAAAAGAAAAAACTGGGAATTGGAGCCAAATGGGCGATCGGTTGTGGTAGCGGCTGCCTGACACTGATCGTCATCGGAATCGCTCTTCTCATTGCCGGAACCGTGTTCGTCAAAAAGACCATTACGAAATACGAAACAGAACTCAAAGGGCTCGGCTTCGAAACCGTGGTTTCCGGTTCGGCGGTAGATGTCACAGAACCCATCCGCACACCAACGATTTTTAAAGGGCTGGCGGTGCGAATCATGACGGACAGCGAAACCGATGTGGCTGTGCTTGCACAGATGTGCGAAATCCACGGAACCATTCAGGGAACTCTCTATTTTCGCGGGCAGATTCTGACGCTCCAACCGGGGTCCAAGGTGCTCGGCGGAATCGATATTCAAGCACAGGTCCTTCAGAATCTGGGGGAGGTGTCTGGGGAAATAACCGGAACGTACCAGTCGATCCCCACACCGGCATGCAGTGCACCCGTCGAGTAGATAGTCAGATTATAAAACCTCTTTGAGGGCGAGGAGGACGGCTTCGTTCTGTTCAGGCGTGCCAATGGTGATTCGAATCCAGTCGGGCAATCCATAGCCATCCATTGGCCGGACAATGACTTTTCGTTTTTGCAGTTCGCTGAATACCGCGCGGCCATGACCAGTTTTGACGAGGATAAAGTTGGCGAACGACGGCAGGAATTCTACCCCAAGCAGTGAAAGTTTTTCGGCGAAAAGTTCCAACCCCTGGAAAACCATATCGCGGGTGCGTTCGATGTGCTCATGGTCATCGAGCGCGGCCCGTGCGGCGGCAAGTGCCATGGCGTTGACGTTGAATGGTTGGCGGGCGTGATTGAGCAACGTGATCAGTTTTTCGTGCGCGATGCCGTAGCCGAGCCGAAGCCCGGCCAGGCCGTAAGCCTTGGAGAAGGTGCGCAGAACGATGATATTTTCCCGGTCCGCGCGAATGTGTTTCAGGATGTCCGCCTTGGCCTCGTCGGGAACGAGTTCAAAATAGGCTTCGTCAAAGACAGCCAGAACAGGGTCCGGAAGCTTTTCCAGAAACGCCTCGATCTCTTCGGGCCTGTTGAGCGTGCCGGTCGGGTTGTTGGGATTGCAAACAACAATCATGCGGGTTTCGGGCGTGACAGCCGCAAGCATGGCATCGAGGTCATGCGTAAAGTTTTTCATCGGCGCGACAATCGCCTCGGCGTTGAAAAGCGCGGCGACAAGGCGGTAGACGACAAAGGCGCACTCGCTCATCACCAGGTTGGCACCGGGCTGAAGAAAGACATGGCCGAGAAATTCGATCAGCTCGTTACTACCGTTACCGAGGATGAGATTCCCGGGCTTCACACCGAGTTTATTGGCAAGTTTTTGCTTCAGGTAAAATCCACCACCATCGGGATAACGGTGCATTTCGCCTGCGGCGGCACCCATCGCCTCGACGGCCTTCGGGGACGGGCCGAGTTCGTTTTCGTTCGAAGCGACCTTGATGATCTCCGCCGCATCCGCAAAACCCAGCTCGCGCGCGACCTCTTCAATCGGCTTGCCCGGCTCGTAGACCGGCACACTGGAGATCCATTCGTTCGCTTTCATTAGTCACCCCTCGAATGGCGGGGTCCAGGCCCCCGCCCTACAGTCATAGTTCGATATTCTGTAGCCGAGGGCCGAGACCTCGGTGATCCTGCCAGTACATTATACTTCGGCTCTCGGATAGGAACCGAGCACACTGAGAACCGCGCAGTGCTCTTCAAGCTCTTTGAGTGCAGTCTGAACATGCGGATCGGCGGCGTGACCTTCGAAATCAATAAAGAAAACATACTCCCACACCTTGTCGCCGCTGGGGCGCGACTCGATTTTACTCATATTAATGCCGTTGTTCTTGAGCGTGTCCAACGCATTGTGCAGTGCGCCGACCCGATCCTTGATCCCGAAGTAGATGGAGGTTTTATCCTCCCCGGTCGGATCGGAGCCTGTGCGCCCGATGACAAGAAATCGGGTGGTATTGCCCCGGATGTCCTGAATATTCTCGGCGAGAAGATCAAGGTCGTAGAGTTCGGCGGCGAAGCGGCTGGCCACGGCGGCAGAGTCGCTGTCAGCCGCCATTTCTGCGGCCAGTGTGGTGCTGTTGACGGCATCAAACTCAATGCCGGACATGTTGGCGTTGAGCCAGCGGCGGCACTGTCCGAGCGCCTCCTGTTTGCTGCAGATGCGGGTGACCTTTTCCCTCGGCACCGAGGCCATCAGGCAAAGAGAGATGGGAAGATAGATCTCTGCACAGATCTTCAGGGTGGTTCCGGTGAATTGGTCAAAGGTATGCGTTACAGCACCCTCGGTCGAGTTTTCGATCGGGACAACCCCGTAGTCGGCATTCCCGTTTTCGACTGCGGCAAAGACATCCGCAATGGTGCCAGAGGGATGATACTCAACACTGGCTCCGAACTTGGAGCGCGCGGCCTGATGGGTGAAGGTGGCGGGTGGGCCGAGGTAGGCAATTTTCAGCTCACTCTCCAACGCGAGGGCGGCCGACATAATTTCACGATAGATGGCACGAACCGCATCCGAAGGAAGCGAGCCGCCTTCATTCAGGGCACTGACCCGGTCGAACACCGCTTTTTCGCGGGCAGGCACATAGATTTCCCCGCCCTGCTCTTTTTTTGTTTTCCCAATTTCGAGAGCGACATCCACCCGCTCATTGAGCAGTTTAATCAGCTTTTCATCGAGATGATCAATCTGTTTCCTCAGTTTATCCAGACTCATAGTCGTCCTCCGTTGCGGCTGTTTCTGCCCGCTGTTCTAGCTCTTTTTCCATTTCGGGGAAAGGTTTTGTATGACTGGCTTTATCCTCGTCGAGCTCCATGCGTTTCAGCTCATCCATGCCGGGCATCTCTTCGAGGCTCTTGAGCCCAAAGTGCTCCAGAAAGCGCTGCGTGGTTCCGAACAGCCAGGGGCGACCGGGCAGCTCACTACGGGACACCACTTTGACTAACTGCATTTCAACCAGATTCCGAAGGACATGATCGACGGCGACGCCACGAACGGATTCAATTTCCGAGCGGAGAACCGGCTGCCGATAGGCAACGATGGCAAGGGTTTCGAGAGCGGGTTTGGACAACTTGGTGCTGCGATCCTTATCGAGGAACGTGCGCACCCACGGCCCGCAATGGATTTCGTTCTGCAGGCGGAACCCGCCTGCCACTTCCGCAACCAAGAGACCGCTGCACCCCTGCTGGAGTTCCACTTTCAACTCAACGAGTGCGGCCAGAATCTCTTTTTCTTTCAGGCTGGCAAACTGCTCGTAGAGGCCACCGTAGTTTTCACCGGCATCCAGCAGTGTTTTCCGGATTTCCTTCGCCGTCACCGGCTTTTTGGCCGCAAACAGCAGTGAGCCGATAATTTCTTTCAATTCGGGAAGCTGGTTGATCTCGCTCATAGTTCCTCATCCTCTCTCAAAAAGGGTTCCCCCTCCTCCTCGCCGGTCTGCTCGATAACAATCTCATCAAAATGGCTGTCTTGACGGGCAACAAGCCGGTTGAGCTTGATGAGCTCGAGTACCGCCAGAAAGGTGCAGACGATCTCCTGCCGCGAGTGCATCCCCATGAAAAGACGACCGAGCGAAACCGACCGACCCTGCCCGGTCATCTCCAGCAGCACATCTACCTTGTCGCCGACCGTAAACTGTTCGGCAAAAATTTCCTGCAGTTCCTCGTCGGGCGCACGATCCAGTGCTTGGTTGAGCGCGCTGATCAGGTCAAAAATTCCGACATCCTGAATGCCGATATCCGGGCCCATGCCCAGCTCAACGTGCTCTCCTTCGCGACTAAAAACATTTTCCTGTTCCTCTTCCAGCACTTCGAGAAAGCCTGCGGCATCCTTGAATTTTTTATATTCGACCAGTTGGCGCACCAGATCCCAGCGGGGATCGTCCTCATCTTCTTCTTCGACCGGCCCGCGGTCTTCATCCGGAAGCAACATCCGGCTTTTAATCACCATCAGCGTGGCGGCCATCACGATGAAGTCCCCGGCGATCTCCAGGTTGAGGATTTTCATCAGATCGAGATACTCCATATACTGGGTCGTAATACGACCAATGGGAATATCACAAATTTCGAGCTCATCCTTTTTGATGAGATAGAGCAGCAGATCGAGTGGCCCTTCAAAGACCTCGAGGTTTACTTTATATTCTTCGTTCGGGAGCAAGTCAGCCATGATAGTTATTCAGGGGTAATAAGTTGAAGTCCGCTAATTTTTTCAAAATGTCTGTCGCGGCTGACCAGTGGAACTTTTTCCGCACAAGCCGCAGCCGCAATCCAAACATCGTTGGTTGGCAACGGCGTTCCATTCCGCCGAAGTGATGTCATCAGCAGGGCATAGTACTCGGATGTTGATCTGGATACGCAGGAAAGTTTCACAAAATCACGGCTTAAAAAGCGATCCAGTTGCACGCGATTCTCTGCTTCTTTTGATCCATACGCAAACCCATACAGAAGCTCGCCCAGAACTGTTACGGGAAGAAGAATACGATCAAAAAATTCCAACTGAGTCTCTACAGACCGACTTCCATTCATCAGATCCGTATAGATATTTGTATCAATAACTGCCCGCTTCACTCCCACATCTCCGAGTCAATAACACGCAAGCTGTTCACAGCTTCTGTAACTTTCCGATACTCTTCATCATCCCAGGTTCCAAAAAACTCAGAAAAATCAATCTTCGTCTTTTTCTTCGCTTTCTCCTTTACTGCATACTCGATCATCGCAGGTTCATTCACGGCATCTGGGTGTTTCTCAATAGCCGTCAGCCGGGCAATCTTTTTACCGGCGCGCTCAATGATTACATCCTCATGACGAATGGATACAATATTGAGCAATTCTCCAAGATTTTGACGCGCTTTGACCGCTGAAACAGTAATACTCATGACAGTGCACCTCCAAGCGGATTAACCATATCAGTCAGTATGATCATGTCAACCATTATGATCATTCCAGCCCCACCGCTTGCCGGGCGGCTTGAAGGGTTTTTCGGGTTTCGGCCCGGGCCCTTTCAGCCCCTTTCTGAAGAACCTCTTCCACATAATCCATATTCTTTTCGAGCTCGGCGCGTTTTTCGCGCATCGGCGCAAAGTGCTCGTTAATTTTTGAGAGCAGCTCTTTTTTGGCGGTTCCATAGCCGAAGTTGCCGGCGCGGTAGCGCAGCGCGAGGTCGACGGCCTCTTCATCGGTCGCAAACAGCTTGTAGAGTGCGAAAACATTGCAGGTCTCGGGATCCTTGGGATCCTCCAGTTCCTTGCTGTCGGTCACAATCTTCATCACCCGTTTTTTGAGCGGGCCGGGCGCACCGAAAATTTCCAGCGTGTTATCGTAGGACAAGTCGGAGG
>JAUXCB010000119.1 GCA_030619095.1 Verrucomicrobiota bacterium
ATTTTTCCGCCCGGTTAAAAAATATCCGGCGCGGAAGTGGTTGGGTTTCCAAGGGTTGGAAAAGCTCTGGCCCGTTTTTTCATCCTTTGAAAAAATTCAGTCTTTTTCCGGCGGCGCAAATGGGTAGAATGGGGCTTCTAACGCCATGAAAAACATCCCGTTCTGCCATCTTCATTTTCATACGGAATACAGCCTGCTGGATAGTACCTGCAAGGTCGGCGAGGCGGTACAAACGGCGAAGGACCTTGGGCAGGACTATCTGGCCATTACCGATCATGGCAATCTATACGGTGCGGTGGCGTTTTATCAAAAAGCCTGTGCGGCGGGGATTAAACCCATTATCGGCTGCGAGGTGTACGTGGCTCGCAACGGAATGGACGAGAAAACATCGCAGAGCGACAATCTCCACCTCGTCCTGCTGGCCGAAACTCAGACAGGCTACGAAAACCTGATGCACCTGGTCTCGCTCAGCCATTTGGAAGGGTTTTATTACAAGCCGCGTATCGACAAAAAACTGCTGCGGAAATACAGCCAAGGGCTGATCGGGCTCTCCGCCTGTTTGAAGGGCGAGGTGACCGAGGCCTGTGCCGAGGGAGCGGTCGATAAGGCGATCGAGCTGGCAAAGGAATATTCGGATATTCTCGGGCCGAATAATTTTTATCTGGAAATCCAGGATCACGGCCTGCCGGAACAGAAGGAGGCCAACCGGCACATTCTGGAGGTGGCAAAGATCAGCGGTCTGCCACTGGTGGCGACCAACGACGTGCATTACCTCCGCCAAAAAGATCACAAGGCGCACGACGTGCTGATCTGTCTGCAGCAGGGCAACCTGCTGACGGACACGAACCGCATGCGCTATTCCGGCGACCAGTTTTACATGAAGAGCGGCGCGGAAATGGAGCGGCTCTTCCCCGGTCAGCCCGAGGCCCTCGCCAACACGGTGGAGATTGCCCGCCGCTGTAATGTGGTGTTTGAGTTCGACCTGCCCGCCGAACGGCTTCACTTCCCGACCTTCTTCCCGCTTCCGGACGGGGTCAGCAAGGAAGACCACTTGATGGAGATCGGAAAGCGCGGGCTCGAAACGCGCTACAAGCTGGATGATTTTGACCACCCGGTCGATGCGCTCGGCGAGCGGGTGAAAAAGCAATATGAATACGAAGTCGGCATCATCAAAAAAACCCACTACGTCAACTACTTCCTCGTGGTGGCCGACTTTATTCAATGGGCCAAAGACAACGATATTCCGGTTGGGCCGGGTCGTGGATCGGGCGCGGGGTCGATTCTGGCCTATGCGCTGGGGATCACTGCGATTGACCCCTTGGAATATAATCTGATCTTTGAGCGATTCCTCAACCCGGATCGCGTTTCGCCGCCCGACTTTGATATCGACTTCTGCCCGACCCGCCGCGCGGATGTGATTGAATATGTCCGCAACAAGTATGGCGAGGATTGTGTCGCGCAGATCATCACCTTCGGGACGCTCGGTGCCAAAACGCTGATGCGTGATATCGGCCGCGTACTCAATTTGCCTCTCGCGGTCTGCGATAAAATCGCCAAGCTGATTCCGGAGACCCCGAAAATTACGCTGGAAAATGCGCTGAAGCTAAGTCCCGATTTTAAGCGGGCGTGTGCGCACGATGACACCGCGCGAAAGATCATGGCCTATGCGCCGGTGCTGGAGGGGCTTCCCCGCCATACCGGTGTGCATGCCGCCGGGGTGGTGATCGGCGAAAAACCGCTCATTGACATTATTCCGCTCACGCAGGAGCGCAAAGAGGGGCTGACCCTTGTTCAGTTCGAAAAGGGGCCGACCGAAAAGATCGGTCTGCTCAAAATGGACTTTCTGGGGCTGAAAAACCTAACGATTATTCAGGAGGCCATCGGGCATATCGAAAAGAACCATGGCGTGAAGCTCGATCCGATGGAGTTGCCGCTGGATGACCCCAAAACCTATGAACTGTTCTGCCGGGGTGATACCGCCGGGGTATTTCAGCTGGAAAGCTCCGGCATGCGCGACACATTGCGGCAGGTGGCACCCGACTGCATCGAAGACATCATCGCCATCCTCGCGCTCTACCGCCCGGGGCCAATACAGTTCATCCCCGACTACATTAAGCGCAAGCATGGCCGGGAAAAAGTGATCTACGATCATCCCATCCTCGAGCCCATCCTAAAAGAAACCAACGGGATTATCGTCTATCAGGAACAGATTCAGCAGGCCGCGCGCGACCTCGCCGGCTTCTCACTAGGCGAAGGGGATATCCTGCGCCGCGCCATGGGCAAAAAGCAGCCGGAGGAGATGGCGAAACAGCGCGGGAACTTCGTCGAGGGGTGCGCCCGGGTCAATAATATCCCGAAGGCGAAGGCCGAAAAGATTTTTAAAAATATCGAAAAATTCGCGGAGTACGGATTCAACAAATCACACTCCACCGCCTACGGCTTTGTCTCCTTCCAAACCGCCTACCTCAAAGCACACTATCCTGAAGAATTTATGGCCGCCCTGCTCTCTGCCGAAATGGGCACCCCCGACAAGCTGGCACACGTGTTGCGCGAAACGCGCGAAATGGGCCTCGAAATCCGCCCGCCGAACGTCAACGAAAGTATCGCCCGCTTTCGTCCGGTAAAAAATGCGATTCTCTTCGGAATGGTCGGAATTAAAAATGTCGGTGCCGGTGCCGTTGAATCACTGGTCGCCGAGCGCGAAGCCAACGGCCCCTTCAAAGGCTTGGTCGACTTCTGCGAGCGTGTCGACGGGCGCGAAGTAAACCGTAAAACAGTCGAAAGCCTCATCCTGTGCGGTACATTCGACTTTTCTGTCCTGCATCGCGCCCGCCTCTTTGGCGGCATCGATACCGCGCTCGGCCGCGCCGCCGAAGCCGCCAAAGACCGCGCCAGCGGACAGTGCTCCATGTTTGATCTCATGGGTGGTGCCGAAGAAAAAAGCGGCCATGACGACGAGTTGCCCGATGCGGAGCCTTGGCACGAAAGCGAAATGCTCGCAGTCGAAAAAGAGCTGATCGGCTTCTATATCTCCGGGCACCCGCTCGCCTCCCACGAGTGGGCGCTCAACACCTTCGCCCTGCAGCGCATCGGCCGGCTCGACGAGCAAATGGAACGACTCAAAAAAGGGGAGAAGGAACTCTATGTGCGGATCGGCGGACTGATTGATCAATACCGAAAGGTCTTCACCAAAAAAGATCCGCCGCGCCCCTATGCCCGCTTTGTAATCGAAGGGCTCGAGGGTGCCATCAACGCGGTGGTCTGGCCCGATGATTTCCAGCGGCTGGAACCCCTGCTCGAAGAGGGTTCCGCCGTAATGATCGGCGGCAAGTTGGCACTCGACTTCCGCGATGAGCTCGAAATTCAGGTCGCTGAAATGATCCCGCTCAACGAGGCGAATCAACGCTTCGCCCAGCGGGTCGCAGTGCATATCACGGAAGCCGCCGCAACGAAGGCGCACCTGCAGGCCATCCAAGACGTCGTCGCCCGCCACCCCGGGATTACACCCCTCACAATCTGCGTTCTCCTCGACAGCAACGAAAAGGTATTTATCAAGGCCCATCGCGACTCCTATATTCGTGCGACGCGCGAGTTGGTACTGGAGCTCGAGCACCTGCTCGGCGAAGAGAGCGTCTACGTCGAAGTCACGCCCAAGGCCCTCCTCAGAGAGCCCGCGAAAAAGCAGTGGCAGAAAAGAAGAGGGTGAGATTCTCTACAGAACGCAAGACGGAGGCTTGCTCTACATTATACTCCTGCACCGGGTTCGCCTTCACCTCGTCTGGCTCGCTCCCGCCGGTGGTCCCCCCCGCGTCGAAGCGGATCATCGACAACACCTCTGCCTCCGCCGGGCGACTCGCACGCATCGTGCTCGCCATGATCTACGAAGCCATACGCGAGGAAATCCGATCCATGCGAGCCCGCCGCGCACCGAATATGAATAACTATACCAACAGAACTTCTCGCCATTTTCGAACAGAATTGATCAGCCAAATTCGTTTTGCGCGCTTCAGATCGGCAAGAAGGATCACTTGCTCCTGAATATGCCCATCCTCCAGCAAGCTGTCACGCAGTGACCCGGCTAACAAGCCACAGGAAACCGGCGGGGTCACCTTGTGCCCGTCGAGTTCGACCACCACGTTGGCGATGCAGCTCTCTGTCACCTCGCCGCGCTCATTAAAAAGCAAAACGTCATCCGCTTCGGGGAAATCCGCCTTCGCTTTTTCATACACCGCGCGGTTTGTCGTCTTGTGATAGAGAAAAACATCACCCGAATCAACCGGATTTCTGGCGATTGCCAACGTGGCAGAGGCATCCTGCCTCTGCAAGCGGCAGGATGCCGCTTCCACCTTAAAAGAACCGCCTTTGTCCAAAAGGAGCCGGATCTTCATCGCCTCATCGAACTTTAAATCATCCAGTTCATTTTGAATCTCTTCCTCATTATATTTGAAATCAAAATAGCCTGCCGAGTCAGCCAGCCGCTTCAGGTGCCGCTCCAGCAAAAAAAATCCCCCCTCTTCCCACAGCATGGTCTCTAAGAGCTGGAACTTCGGCATCCGCTTGGTGAGAATCGCGGCCTTCGAAAGTGCCTCCTCGTATTCAGACTCCGCATTCGAATCCCAGACGATTCCCCCGCCGATGCCATACTCGGCCTTGCCGTCTTGAATGACCGCCGTTCGGATCGCGACGTTAAACCGCGCCGTACCGTCCGGCGCAAAAACCCCGATCGATCCCGTATAGATCCCGCGCGGCGACGTTTCCAACCTCTGGATAATCTCCATCGTCTTCGCCTTCGGCGCACCGGTGATCGATGCGCAGGGGAATAAGGCACTGAACAGTTCCCCCAAAGTGGAAGCGGCATCCTGCCGCTTCAAACTGCGGCAGGATGCCGCAGCCACCTTGCCCTGAACCGTAGATGTCATCTGCCAAACCGTCGGATATTTTTCGATATCGAAGCGGCTGAGCGTCTCCACCGACCCCGCTTCAGCGACGCGGCCGATGTCGTTGCGGATCATATCGACAATCATGATATTTTCCGCGCGATCCTTCGGAGAGTTTTGTAACGTCTCGGCTGCGGCATGATCGACCCCCGTCGTCAGCCCGCGCGGGAGAGTGCCCTTCATCGGCCGCGAGGTAATCGTTCCATCCTTTAGCTCAAAAAACAGTTCGGGTGATGCGGAGCAGATTGCGAAATCATCCGTTTCAATGAATGCGCCATAGCCGCCCTGCTGCGCGGCGGCCAGATCGTAAAAGAACGAAAGCGGCTCGCCGGAAAAATCCGCGTTCAGCCTAAATGTGTAGTTCACCTGATAGGTGTCGCCTGCCGCAATGTGCTCTTTAATCGAAGCAATCGCCGCAGTGTATTCGCCCCTCGTCACCGATGGCATCCATTCGCCGAGTTGATAGTGGGGCAGACACTCCTGTCTGCCCTCTTTGCTGAAATGAGCAGACAAGAGTGTCTGCTCCACATTTTCAAAAAGCCCGAACTGCAGAAGCGGC
>JAUXCB010000213.1 GCA_030619095.1 Verrucomicrobiota bacterium
CCAAAAAACTGAAGCCGACCGATGCGACCTTTTCCACTGAAAATATTCATCGTATTTTCTCCTTCGTTTTATCTGCTCAAAACACCCTTCATCCTCGGCAGCTCCTCCGACTTCCTCAAGCGCAGCGGTTGTAAAAAATCTTTCTCTTTTCGTGCCTCTTCGTGTTTTTTGTGGCCATTCTCTTCCTCTTCCAACCCCTGGAAACATTCATCCTGTCGATCCTGTTATCCCGTCAAAAACTCTTTCCTTTGCGTTCTATGCGTTCTTTCGTCGAAGACCCTCGAGACTTCGGGGCGGTTAAATCGGTTCCCGGCGGGAAGGTCTTTGACCGTTCCAGCCCTACAAAATTCGTGTCTATTCGTGTGAATGAACCATTCCCTTCGGTCATTATTTTCTATCAAAAATTATTTATCGCTACGCTTTCAGCGTGGTTAAAAATCTTTTCCCTTCAACCCGGCAGGGTCTCGGCCCCCGCCCTACAAACTCCCATTTCCCATCTGCCCCGAAGTCTCGGGGTAATAACGGTCATCTGCGCAATCTGACGAAGTCCCCGAGTACTTCGGGGCGGATGAAACTCTCCCTTAAAGTACGGCTTCCAGTTTAGCGGCCAAAATATCAATCTCCTTTTTGGTCCGTTTTTCAGTAAAGGCGCAGAGCAGGACGTTTTCCATCCCTTCGTAGTAACGTCCGGCGGGGAAGCCGGCGGCGATGCCCTCTTCAATCAGGTCGCTGACGACCTCGCTGGCGTCTTTGGGTAGTTTGAGGGCGAACTCGTTGAAGAACGGACGATCAAAAAGCGGTTCCACCCCGTCGATTGCTCTGAGTCGCGTCCAGGCGTAGCCGGCGCGATCCATGCACTGGCGGGAGACATCGGCGAAGCCCTGCTTGCCGAGCAAGGAGAGGTAAACAATCGAGCGCAATGCGCAGAGCTGCATATTGGTGCAGATGTTCGACGCCGCTTTTTCGCGCCGGATGTGCTGCTCGCGTGCCTGAAGGGTCAACACGTAACCACGGCGGCCCTGATGATCCTGCGTTGCGCCGACGATGCGGCCGGGCATATTGCGGACCAGTTTTTTTCGAGTCGCCATAAACCCGAGGTACGGCCCGCCAAACGAAAGTGGCAACCCGAGGCTCTGCCCCTCACCGGTCACAATGTCCGCGCCCATTTCACCGGGTGTTTTGATCAGGCCTAACGAAATCGGATAGGTAGAGAGCACCGAAATGGCTTTCACTGCATGCACTTCGTCAATGAGATCGGTTAGATCGTCGATGCATCCAAAAAAGTTGGGGTTCTGAATCAACACCGCTCCCACCTCTTTGGTTAACGCCTCTTTAAAGGCCGTGCGATCCGCCACGCCGTCGCCGGCGTGCCGGGGCGAAGCGTTGCGAAGACCGGAGATCGGAATCTCCACATACTCGATGTTTAAGTTTTTGGTATAACTCTTCAGCATGGTTCGATAGATCGGGCTGACGCCTTCATCCACCAGTACGCGGTTGCGGCGGGTGATGCGCAGTGCCATCATCATCCCTTCAAACAACGCGGTACCGCCGTCGTAGAGCGAGGCGTTGGAAACCTCCATCCCGGTCAATCGGGCGATCGCAGTCTGATATTCGTAGGCCGCCTGCAACGTTCCCTGAGCCGCTTCGGGCTGGTACGGAGTATAGGCCGTGAAAAATTCACCGCGCGAGGTGATCGAATCGACTGCGGCGGGAATAAAGTGGTCATAAAACCCGGCACCGCAGAAGTTCGTAAGGTCGCTGGAGTTTTTACGGGCCAGCTTGCGGATGTGCTGCATCATTTCCATTTCAGAAAGACCGGACGGAATCTCAAAGGAATCGGTCTGAAAATCAGCAGGAATTTGATCAAACAGATCCTCAAAACTCTTCGCATTCACGGCACTGAGCATGGCCGTTTCATCCGATGGACTGGTACAAGCAAACGGTGTATGTGACATAATGATTTCTCTTGGAATTAATATTGATTAGACAGCGTACGATCGAGTGATTATGGTGTCAATCACGCAACAGTAACCGGAGATGTAAATATGATCCAGCGAGCGGTTCAAACATTGATTGAAGGACGAACGCTTGGCCGTAATGAAGCCTACGAAGCCCTCACCGATATTATGAGCGGAAAAGCCACCGATACACAGATCGGTGCCTTTCTGACGGCCCTGCGTATTCAGGGCGAAACCCCAGAGGTTATCGCCGGTGCCGCACAGGCTATGCGCGAGAAACTCACTCCGATCAAAAGCCCGTCCGATATTACGGTCGACATTGTCGGTACTGGCGGCGATGGCGCACACACCTTTAATATCTCCACCGCCTCGGCATTTGTCGTTGCAGGCGCGGGCGTTACCGTTGCGAAGCATGGAAGCTATGGCGTCTCCAGCAAGTGCGGCAGCGCCAACGTGCTCGACGAACTCGGCATCAGCCTGGCCGCAACTCCGGATATAATGGAAACCTGCTTACACGAAGCCGGTATCGCCTTTTTGTTCGCCCCGGTTCTGCACCCGGCAATGAAACACGCCATCGGCCCGCGCAAAGAACTGGGTGTACGCACCCTTTTCAACATTCTCGGCCCCATCTGTAATCCGGCTTCGGCGAAGTATGGCGTAATCGGCGTCTTCTCTGCTGAGCTGGCCTCCGAGCTGGCCAAAGCACTCAGCCAGCTCGACATGAAGCATCTCTTTGTCGTCCACGGCGACGACGGCCTCGATGAAATCACTACGACAACCACCTCACAAATCTGGGAGATCAAAGAGGGTGTCGTGAGCCATTCCATATTGAACCCTGAGGAACTCGGGCTTCCACTCGCAACAACCGAAGAACTCGTCGGGGGCGAGCCCCCCGAGAACGCGGAAATCATCCGCGCGCTTTTCGCGGGCGAAACAGGGCCGAAGCGCGACATCCTTCTTCTGAACTCCGCCGCCGCGCTCGTCACGGCGGGTAAAGCCATCGATCTAAAAGAAGGGCTGGTTGTCGCTGCAGAGTCGATTGACTCCGGTGCCGCCGCCAAAAAACTCGAACATTTGAAAAAACTGACAAGGGGATAAATATGAAAAAGGATATCATCTTCACCGACAAAGCACCCGCGCCCATCGGGCCCTACTCGCAGGCCGTCGAATCGAACGAAACGCTCTATTGCTCTGGCCAGATCCCCGTCGATCCGGCCACGGGTGAAATCCCGGAGACCATTGAAGCACAGGCTCATCAGGCACTGTCCAATCTGCAGGCCGTCATCAAAGAAGCGGGCGCGGAGCTCGATGACGTGGACAAGACCACCGTTTTTCTTACCGACCTCAACAC
>JAUXCB010000118.1 GCA_030619095.1 Verrucomicrobiota bacterium
ATGGCGACCAAGATGGCGACAATTATAAAATCATTTTTTTTCATACGTTTTCCGTTCAAATCGTTGAAATCGTTCAAGTCGATTTCTGACTTCTGTCCTCTGTCTTCCGTCCTCGGCCCCCCGGCACAGGGTCAACGCCCCCGGAATTCCATGGGTGGCAGCGGCAAATGCGCCTGAGGCCGAGCCAAAGACCGGCTACTATGCCATGCTTCTGCACGGCTTCAATCGTATAATTGGAGCAAGTTGGATAGAATCGGCAACGTGCGGGGAAGCAGCCGGACAAGGCCTGATATCCTTTAATAAAGGTGATAAGTAAGCGTCTCATAACCTGACTATCGCCTATCGAATAAGAAACTCCGAATTTCGAGGGACGTTATTTTCCTTCAACATTCAATCTTCCTTATTCGATATTCATCTGTTCTTTCTTCAAGAGCCCCGCTTTTCGAGCCAGATAGAGCACCTCGCGCTCCACCTCAGCCTGAGTGGATTTCAGAATGTTGCGGCGGCCGATCAAAACGATATCCACCTCGCCGGAAAACTGACTGCGATGCGTCCGGAAGGCTTCGCGCAGACGGCGGCGGGCCAGATTGCGATCCACCGCGCGGCGGCTCACTTTTTTGCTCGTCACCACGCCGAGCCGCAGGGCCGCACCCTCGCCCTCACGCAGCCAAAGCACCATCAACCGCCCTACAAAGCTTCTTTTCTGCGCAAAAGCCTCCCTGAATAGAGAGGCTTTAATCAGTCGATGTTTTTTGGAAAATGTATTTCCACTCACCGGGACTCCTCCGGCTCGGCACCTTATGCGTCCGCAACGGTCAGACGTTTACGGCCTTTTTGCCGGCGACGCTTGAGAATGGCACGGCCATCCGCCGTTTGCATGCGTTTACGGAAACCGTGCTTGCGAGCACGCTTGATTTTCGAAGGTTGCCATGTACGTTTCATTGTTCAAATCTCCACAAATTCCAAAAAGAGCGGAACACCCTATCAATTCGCTCCGAGGTGTCAACCTCGAATCATCCGAAGTGCTTTGTTCTCTGCCTCGCTCTCCGCCCCCATTCAAGCGTTTTCACGGATTGGAATATTTTTCTCCGAACGTTCCGCCGATTGGGAAAGCCAAGAATCATCGCATTCTTCCGAAGGGAAGCAGCAGGCCGATCCCGGCGAAAAGAATGCCGAGCCCCAGCATGATATAAGACTGCCAGGTGGCGCCCGGTTCCAGCACAGAAACATCTGGCGTATCCGGGTTATAGAAAACCGATACGATCTTTGCCCGAGGATACCGGTTCACAATACTCCTCGCCGATGCGGGATTGCTGGAGCCCCCCTGCCCGAAAACAACTTTATTCCCCGAATAGGTCGTTCCCTCCACAACATAGTCATATAAAACTTCGGCGTGGTAGGTTGTGGAGCTCTTTCCGTTTGATCTCTTTTGATTTCGTTCTACCTCGGATGAAATAACTTTTCCCTCCACGGCAGGCCAGTCCGTGCTTTGCTTTGCATTTTTCAACACGCCGTTTCCCAGGATGGCCACCCCAACCCCAACGACAATAAACACCAGAGATAAAAACAGTTTTTTCACAATAGACTCCTGATTAGATTACTTGCCGCCGATTAGATCCCCCACGACCCCCAGTACCGACCCCTCGCCCTTCCGGCTGCCGCCGGCGGACGGGGCGTGTGCGAGAATTCGATCGCACAACCGTGAAAACGGAAGGCTCTGAAGATAGACCGTTCCGGTGCCGCGCAGTGTGGCAAGGAACAGCCCTTCGCCGCCCAGCAGCATAGATTTCATATTGCCTGCTCGCTCAATGGAATAATCAATATCACCACTAAACCCGACAATGCAGCCGGTGTCGACCCGCAGGCTCTCCCCGGTCAGCTCTTTGCGAACCAGAGTTCCTCCCGCGTGTACAAAGGCCAACCCGTCCCCCTCCAGTTTCTGCAGAATGAAGCCCTCCCCGCCGAAAAACCCTGCCCCCAACCGCTTGGTAAACGCGATGCTCACCCGGGTGCCTTTGGCCGCACAAAGGAAGGCATCCTTCTGGCACAGAAACCGTCCGCCGCATTCTGACAGATTCAGAGGAATAATCTGGCCGGGATAGGGCGCAGAAAAGGAGACGCACTGTTTGCCGGCACCGCGATTGGTGAAATGGGTCATAAAGACGGACTCGCCGGTCAGGACGCGTTTGCCCGCACTCAGCAACTTGCCCATGATTCCTTCGTTCGGACTGGAGCCGTCACCCATCTTGGCTTCAAAGGTGATCCCCTCCTCCATGTAGTTCATGGCTCCGGCTTCCGCCACAACGGTTTCGCCGGGATCCAGCTCGATTTCTACAATCTGAAGGTCATTCCCTATGATTTCATAATCCACTTCGTGACTGTTCACTCTCAACCTCCTCAATACTTCCAAATCCGCGATCACGGATCGCGGCTACATTTCAACTCACCGAAACGACTTATTGATTTCGCGATAATCCCATAGAACCAAAGCATAATAAATGGAAAAACCATCCGAAAAAGGAGTCCCGTGTACGGCTTTAAATCCACCCATGTCCTACTGATGAGCCAGATCGGAAATGAAAATGCCACCAGTCCGGGAACAAAGAAAACAATGAATTTCATAGTGACCGGAACAGACAAAATGGCAAACCGCTCAATGAAGGATTTATCGTCAATATTCCGATTCGCACGGTATGCCAAACGAAGTCCAAAATAGGTTGCGAGCGCCATAGCCAAACCACCCAATAACACAATAAAAGGAGACGATGAGGCTTTCTCACCAT
Source organism: Verrucomicrobiota bacterium (assembly GCA_030619095.1). Taxonomy (GTDB): domain Bacteria; phylum Verrucomicrobiota; class Kiritimatiellia; order Kiritimatiellales; family Tichowtungiaceae; genus Tichowtungia. The sequence goes on from JAUXCB010000118.1 coordinate 2,784, forward strand.
AATGCGGCCTAACGAGAAAAATCGGCCCGCCAAGCAGAACTTCTACTATCGCAAGGAATAAAACATATTTGACTTTATCCCACTCAGATAACGCGCTCGAAGCCAGTTCTTTTTCCAGTTTTTTCGACGACCAGACTATCATGCGTTAAGCTTCCATTAATCCAGCACTCCGACAATCCACCATTCCAGTCTTCCTGTCTTCCATCATTCCATTCTTAGAACGGTGCGGCGGTTCCGATCTTGGTATTGAGGGCGGCTTCGGCAATCGAGCGGCCATCGAGTAGAATCGGGGTGCGGCGTTCGCGCCAGACGCGCCGCTTGGTTTTGGCACCCATCGTGCGCCCCGGGAGAACGAAGAGAAGCAGGTGATCCAGCTTCGAGAGCAGCCACATCAGCGGGTACATCAGCGTGCCCAGCACATAGAGTTTGGTATAGTGATAAAAATCTTCGGTGCCGGCATCTGCAGGCGGCATGTTGTAGGGTCTGCCGGCCAGCTTATTGGCTAAAAACTCGAATAGCCGACCGGGCAACTCGACGCATCCTGTGGAATAGGAAATGGTTTCCGGCACATCGAAACCATCTTTGAGTATGTCAAAAAACTCGGCACTCGTATATCCTGGACGCACCCGCCCGTTTTTCTGCCATGACGCCCTGAACAGCGCGAAAAAGCCCCGGCGTGCCACACTGATAATCAGCCGCCCGTCTGGCTTGAGCACCCGATGACACTCCCGAATGAAGGCCCGGTCGTCAGGCATCCGCTCCAGCATATCGACCACGACCACTGCATCGAAACTATGATCCGGCGCATGGATCGTCCCCTCCTGCAGGATCTGAAGACCCCCTTTCACGAAATAGCTCATTGCGGCCTCTGCCTCGGCATCAGGAAGCAGGGTCGTCCACTCGCCCCCCTCCAGCCGGAACTGCTTACTGAGTGCTCCGTCGCCAGCACACACCTCGAGACAACGCTGATTGGATACGGGGCCAAGAAGCTGTTTGATCTTTTGCAGCTTCGTCTGCCTGCGGATTGAACACTTGAACAGCTTTTCCTGCCAGCGGGCCACTTCTTCCGATAAATTCTTGTCCATTGCTTTCATAGCCGTGGACTATAAGAGGGGAGAGAGCGGATTGGAAGATTGGAATAGTGGAAGATTGAGGACCTTGCAAACCCTCTGGTTTTTCAAGCGGCTCGATGGTCCAGCGGGCGCGCCTACGCCCTGCGAAGCAGGGCCGCATAAGCCCCATCGGTTCCAGACTTGGGCGGAAAAAGACGCTTGGCTTTAACGAACCGGAATTCGCTGTGCTCGCGCGCCCAGCGGTTGACCAGTTCCTCATTCTCTTCCGGCTCCAGACTGCAGGTGCTGTAAACGAGCCGTCCGCCGGGCTTCACCGCCTTCGACATCGCGGTCAAAATCTGCCACTGCGTCTTTTTGAGCATCTCAATGCGATCACGCGTGACCCGCCAGCGGGCATCCACCCGGCGGCGCAGCACCCCGGTGTTCAGGCAGGGTGCATCGACCAAAACGGCATCGAACTGTTTCTCTGCCTTTGGAAACCCTTTGGAAGCATCCCCTTTGATGATTTCAACAAAATCCCACCCGGTGCGCTTGATCGTGTCGGCCAGCGTGTCGAGGCGGTCATCGTGCAGGTCCATCGCAACCAGCTCGCCCTCTCCCTCCATCCATCCGGCCATCATCGCGGTCTTGCCGCCCGGGGCGGCGCACGCATCGAGGACGCTCTCGCCCGGCTGCGGGTCGAGCAGCTCCACCGAAACCGAGGTGGCCGGATCCTGCACCGTAAACCAGCCCTCCTTATAGCCGGGCACCTTGGGCACCGCGATCCCGCGCGGCAACGTCACAAAGGTTTCCAGACACCGGAACGGATGCGGCTTGGCATCGATGCCGGCCCGCGCAAGCTCTTTCATAAAATTGGCGGGCGTCACGCGCTCGGTCTCCACACGAAGAATCGTTTCGGCCGGAACATTGTTCCACTCGCAAAGTTTCCGCGTATCGCTTTCGCCGTACTGCTTGGTCCAGCGATGGATCAGCTGTTCGGGGTGCGACGTGCGGATTTCATCCGGCTGGCGCGTCAGGTTTTTTAGAATCGCCTCGCGCTCCTCCTGCACGTTGCGCAGAACGGCATTGATCATGCCCGCCACGCGCATCGCATCTGGATGACGACTGGTTTTAACGACCTCGACGGTTTCGTGAACCGCAGCGAATTCCTCGACATGATCCATGAAACAAAGCTGGTAGATACCAACATACAACGTGGCGAGTACAAAATTTTCCGGGCGGCGGTTGACAAACTTCTGCGCGATATACTCCAGCGTCTGCTTACGGCGAACAATGCCGTAGACCAGCTCGGTGATAAAAGCGCGATCCTCCCGAACCGGAGCCAACAGGCGATCAGGAAAACTCTCGTCATCCATCCACTGAGCGATGATTTTTGCAGCAACGTATCGACTGTTTGGTTTTTTCATAGGGCGGGCAGTAAAGCGGAAAGTTCCGGACATTGAAAGTCGAAACACTGCGAGCGCGCAGCTCCCGAAAGTACAGCTAGAAAAAACCGTGGCGGCCGCCTTCGCTCAGGATTTCCTTCGCCTCCGCCGGAGGCGTAAAGCGGAAGAGTTCATCTGGCAGCGAACGCGCCGTGTTGATGACTGTCAATGCGGTTTTCATTTCAGCTCTCTCTTCTGCCGAATCGTTTCTAAGCTAATTTCCGCCATCGTTCAACACGGGC
>JAUXCB010000137.1 GCA_030619095.1 Verrucomicrobiota bacterium
AGAGAAAAATGAAAACAGTTATACTCACAACCATCTCGATCCTGCTGCTGGTGTTTTAGTGCGTTCAATTTCTAAACTTATGCGTATGCAGACAGAGATTGATTCAGCACTGAAAATGTCCAATTAATTTGAATTGTATTTATCCCTCGCCAGCTTCTGTCTCCACGCAACCAGTTTGGACGGCATACCGGGATCGGATTTCAACTCGATCCAGTCCGCCTCTTCTCCTGTCATAGATGTCTCCATCAATCAGACCTTTGCGTTTCTCACGTCGCTCCTCCTATGTAGAGCCTGTCCCAACTAAACCATCCCCTTTGTTTTCAGGGTCGATTCGTATGAAGTTTCCGAACAAGAGAGGCCTTTTTGCCTCTCCGTGTTGCTACTCACAACGGTTATTTCATGAGACAAACTCCTTTCAGCTTGTTAGTTCTGCCAAGCTTCGCTTGGCGCACCAGAGTTCGAAAAGAAAGGGGCAGAAGTATGCTCTGCGTTCTCTGCGGCTCTGCGAGGAATCATCTTAGTTAAATTAACTTCGTATGAGTGGCACGAAGCCACACTTTTTTGGCACGGTATTTTCCTCGATGCGGAGTCCTCTTTCATCAGGTGCCTGGCCTTCGTTTTACACATCGGGGTTCGCGTCGATTTGGACAAAACGGCACTTCATTTTCCGCAATAGTTCCATCACGAATGAAGATTAGATATTCCACTCTGTGACGATGGGGTCGGACCGTCCGTGACCGGCGCGGAGGAGCAGCCAGCGCGCTCCGCCGAAGATTACAAAAGGAATGGCCATCGCCCCCATCAGAAGGTGGAGGAGAGTGAAGTGATACAGTGGATTGGGAATGGCGGCGTAGAGGTTCCAAAAGATGAGCAGGCAGCAAAGCCAGACCGCCGCGAAGTTGGGGAATGCATCGCCGGAATGCATTATTTTCAACCCCGGTACCCGTTTTTTTGTAAATGGGAAAAAAAGATTGGAACCCATATATCCCATTTGATCTTCAAGGACATGCATCAGGTGTGCACCAAAAATCAGGGCTCCCGCTTTCCAGGTCCAGAAGGAGGCGATTCCTGCCAACAGCAGTCCGAGGGCGAGTGAATGCGAACCATTGCGGTGCCACGGGAGGAAATCAACTTCGACCTGTCCGCCAGGGTTCTTTATAAACTTAAAGCTTGGGCCGTCAAAAATATCGATTGTGTAGAGCGGTTCGTAACCCGGCAGGATGGGTGCGGAGAATCTGGCGATGCCCACGGGACGCTGGGCAGGCAATGTGTTGGGCTGCGGAACCTGTCCGGTACTGACGACAGGGCCGAACTGTACGCGCACGTCGCCCGCTTCGGGATCGATTCGGACGCGGTACTGTCGCCAGTTGTCGGCCCCCATTTGGATGGTGGAGAGTTTCAATGTCGTCGGCTTACCATCCTGTGCAGCAGAAACAGCGGTGGCGATGGCATCGGCGATCGGCTGCGGATCACAGTCTGTTTGATCCGGCTCCACACGGATGTCGTGAGGATAAAAATAGCGGACAAATTTAAAGTCGATGGTATCGGGCAAAATACCGGCGACCGCCCCGAGAATGAAATAGGCCGGATTTCCCCCCTGCGCGGCAGCAATCGCCCATGGACAGAAGGAGGCAACCGTTACACCGGAGATAAAATGGGCAATACCCTTCATTACAGGAGTCCTACAACTGCGGCAATGTCGCGGTCTTCGGCTCCGCCTCGCTTCCGCCGCCTTCCGTTGAAATCCAATAACGAATAGCGACTAACTGAACCCAAAGACGCATCTTACCACTTGTAACGTTCGCCAACGGGCTTGTTTTTACTAAAACGGGTTCCCACTGCACGAACAACATTGGCCGGAAGAATCTCAACATAAACACTGTTCCGGCGGCGATAGGCAGGTTCCTTTTTGATATAATCCTCAAACATCTCCAACCCCTCTTCCGGAACAGCACACCGAATTTATTTTCCGTGTTATTTGAAGAGTACACGGCGAAGCGGCCAAAAACAGAAAAATATCGACTCACATGACCCCTAATCACACCCCGTAGATCTAAAATCTTCAGGACATCGCGCGATTCATTGACCTCTGACCCCGTAGCGCGGCAAAGCCGCAACCCAATGTCGACGAATAGTAATACGAAAGCCGAAACCCTTCGCAAACGACTGATTCCCGGTGCGAGAGAATACAACGAGGTGTTCGCCTTCATCGATTTTGACGGCCCGCCGACAAACAACCATGCTGAACGCGCACTTCGACCCCTCGTTCTGTTCAGGAAAACCTCCATGGGAACACGCAGCCCCACCGGCTCAGAAAACATCGCCTTGTTCGCCAGCCTGCTCCAGACCGCCAAACTGCAAGAGGCCCCCGCGATTCCCTTGCTCAATGCCCTGCTGACAGGAACTCCCGCCGAGATTCAGGCGGCCGTTTTTGGCAATTTAAGCGGTCCTGATATCAGCTAAACTACACCGTGATGCAACTCTCTCCTTCTGAGAATTGGGCCGGAATGGAATCCCTTTCTTCGGATAACCGATAACAACTATTGCCATTACAGGAAGAGCTCGGTAACGTCTCTGGCTTATGGGGTATGAAGTTCTAGCACGAAAATGGCGTCCGCAGGTCTTTACCGACGTGGTGGGGCAAGATCACGTTATCCGTACGCTGCACAATGCAATTGAAACGGATCGTCTGGCCCATGCCTACCTGTTCGTCGGCCCGCGCGGCACCGGGAAAACCACCACCGCACGCATTCTGGCCAAGGCACTCAACTGTCAAAACCGCAATGGTTCCGAACCCTGCAACGAGTGCGATTCCTGCAAAGAGATCGTCAGCGGAAGCAGTCTGGATGTGATTGAGATTGACGGCGCATCCAACCGCGGGATCGCCGACGTGCAGGAATTGCGCGACAATGTCCGCTACGCCCCCGTCCGCGGACCGTTTAAAATCTACATCATCGACGAAGTGCATATGCTCACACGCGAGGCTTTTAACGCCATTCTTAAAACGCTCGAAGAGCCGCCGCCGCACGTGAAATTCTTCTTTGCGACCACCGAGCCGCAAAAAGTTCTCACCACGATTCTCTCGCGCTGCCAGCGCTTCGACCTCCGCCGCATCTCCGTGGCCGATATCACCGCGCAACTGCAGAAAATTGCGGCGGCGGAAGGCATCACCATTAGTGATGATGCTCTGCTCGCTATTGCACGCGGCGCCGAGGGCGGTTTGCGCGACGCGGAAAGCGCGCTGGACCAGTTGATTTCGTTCCGTGGAAAACAGATTGAAGAAGCCGATGTGCTCTCTGTCTTCGGGCTGATCAGTCGCGAGCAACTTGAGGGACTGGCTGGCTCGATTCTGGACGGGAATATTCCCGGCATTATTGCCGCAACCGATCAGATTGACCAAAGCGGCAAGGATATGCAACGCGTGGTGCTCGAACTGCTTGACCACTTTCGCAACCTGCTCATCGTGTTGCACGCAGGGGAAAACAGCACGGCGTTTGACCTGCCCGAAACACAGGTTGAAATCCTTAAAATACAGGCCGCCAAAAGCTCCGACGGACGCCTCCTCCGAATTGTTGATCTGCTGATCGATGCGGATAGCCGCATGCGCTACGCCCTTTCGAAACGCACCCTGCTCGAAGCCTCGCTGATCCGCGCCTCGCGCGCGGCCACGGTCGCCACGATCGATGAACTGATGAAGCAAGTCTCCGCGCTGGCGGCAAGCCAAGGGGTCAGTCCTATTATTTCAGCATCTGACAAAAAAAATGATGAAATAATAGGACTGACCCCTCAGGCGGTTCAGGAAGCTCCAGCGGAGTACAGTGTAAAAAAAAAGCCCTCTGACGACCTGAACCGCCTCAAAACCGCTTGGCCGAAACTAATTGGACAAATTTGCAAAGGGGTTCCGCAGGCCAAAGCATACCTTATGGATACGGCCCCCCTCCGCGTCAGTGAAACGCACGTCACCATCGGACTCGACCCTGAATTCGCTGCGGAAAAAGCCAGTCTTGAAAATCAACGGGTCCTTTTATTTATCCAAAAAAAACTGACGGACTTTTTAAAACGGCCCGTCTCTGTTGAATTCGATGTGTTGGCTAGAAAGGCCGAACCCAAACCGAAGTCGATGGATCCGGCCACACAGGAATTGGATAAAAAGGAGTACTACAACAACCCTGCGGTTCGAAACGTCCTGGAGGCCTTCAGCGGCGATATTGAAACCGTACGAAAATAAAGAAGAATGGAATACTGGAAGATTGGAATAATGGAATAGTGGATAAGATTGATCCGCAGATATGTTATTGGGTTGGAACAAACAGCCCGCATCCAACTTCCAGCACTCCTTTACTCCAATATTCCAAGGAAGTTGAATTATGGACATGATGAAAATGATGAAGCAGGCCGCCTCCCTGCAGAAAGACATGAAGAAAAAACAGAAGCAGCTGGCGGGACAAACGGTCGAATTTTCCAGCGCAGGCGGAAAAGTGACCCTGTTTGTCAGCTGTGACTTGAAGCCCAAAAGCATCACCATCGATCCGAAACTGATCGAAAACGGCAATGTCGGACAAATTGAAAACGCAGTACTCGACGCGGTAAAAGGCGCGATCGATCTGGCTCAAAGCAGAGCCGCCGAAGAGATGAAAGGCCTCACCGCCGGCATGGATCTTCCATTCTAAGAATGGAAAACTGGACTGTTGAGTTCCTAGACCCAACGGGTTCAAAAGGCATTGTCTTCTCAATCCTTCTGAATGAGATCCCAACGGAGCGGAGTGCCGAAGACGATGTCCTGCGCCGCGATTTTTCCAAGAACATTGTCGAGTTCACGGGGATGCAGCCCGTTGGCCGGACGAATGACGCGCACATTCTCCGCCGTCAGCACCTCGCCTTTTTTGACGTCTTTGACCACAAAGAGTGAGCGGCGGAAGGCCTTGCTCTTCTCCTCGGATTTCGTTCCGCCATAGCGGATCGTGCCCAGCGCTTTTTCAGCGATTCGCACCGAGTCGACCAA
>JAUXCB010000104.1 GCA_030619095.1 Verrucomicrobiota bacterium
ACGGCGGTTGCCATCATCGATGCGTTGATGAGAAGCTTTTTTAAACATGCACCCCTCAAGATGGTTAAACCGTTGATGGATGTTCAGTTCTCATTCACTCGAGATGATCTTCATCAGTACGCACTCATTCGCCCGTTGACTTGGCGAGAGGCTCTCGTTCCTGTTTTTCCATCATGGGCATTCCTGAAGCCGTTTCGGAAATCCCCGGTACTGATGTGGCACAAGGGAGCCGTTGTTGTGAGTTCTCGGTGGGTGAGAGCATTGTATTTTGTGGCCTATAGGGTTCGGTCTGTGAGAATAAAGTTTACGTGGTTTCGTTGAGCGGGAGAAGGGCGGATGGATGAAGAGAAAAATGAAGCGATATCTCTGGGAGTTGCGAAAAAAAGCGATTCGTCGCTACAAAGTTGAACGGGGCGTTTTCCCCCGAGCGATGATTCCTTTGACTCTGGAGAATGCGAAACGATTTTACGGGCGACGGAAAGATGTGACCGTGCACTCCTTTATTCGGAAGGGGGATTTTCTCTTGCCCCCCCCGAAACATTTGCCGGAAGACCATACGTTTTCAGATCCTCGATTCCATTTTCCTCAAAAACCGAGAGACTATGATGCGGTTATACTGGATATACGAAACCCGAAGTTTACGTTTCAGCATTTACACCTGCTGGATGATAAGAACCGAGTAATTTATGCCCCGCAGGTTCGATTTGATGAGTTGCCGATTGAAAAGCAGGTTTTGGAAACGTGTGAAAGAAAGCTGGAGGGTACGGTCGCCTATCTTTCCAACTCACTGTCCTGCCACTACGCGCACTGGATCCAATTGCAATTCACCGCACTGGCAGCCTATTGGGAGACGTTTGGAAAAGAGAATATCGACTACTATTATATCGGGGAGAAGGACCCGCCGCCTCATGTGCTGGACTCTCTTGAGCAAGCCGGGATCCGGCGCGAACAGATTGTTAATTTCCCCTGTCGAGCGGATCGGTCTTTAATTTCGATGATGTATATCAATCACAATCCGCCCGAGTTACAAAGCGGGTTTGAGATGAGCCTCTTCAGCTATGATTTTATAAAAACCACACTGTTTAAACCGCGCCCGCCGAAGCCCGGACAGTCCTGTCCGAAGAAAATTTATGTGATGCGGGGAAAAGTCGGGGGGCGGCGCGAGAGGAATCAAGCGGAGGTTCGAGCGGCTTTAGAGCCGCATGGGTTTACCTCTATGAGTATGGAGGGAAAAACCATGCAGGAGGAGGCCGATCTGTTCGGGAATGCCGATGTCATCGTTGCGGTTCATGGTGCGGCGCTTCATAATCAGCTGTTTGCTCGTCCCGGAACCCAAGTGATCGAATTGTTTCCCTATGACTATTTTGAGCCGTCCAATTATGTCATTGCGTCCCATAGCGGCTGTGAATACTACTACCTGATCGGAGAGCCTCTCGGAGATACTGATCCAGACCGCTCCTTTATCGGGCTCAACCGGGCGGACATCGTTGTCGATCCCTCCAAACTGCTTCGACTTCTTGAGATGGCGGGACTCACACAGGGTTTTTAGAGGGGTAAATATGAGTAAAATAATGGCTGGCTTGGTTTTTGTTTTATTCTTTTCTGACTGTTCGAAAACCTGAAACCGAGGAACAATATTCTTTTTGTCGGCGACGGAATGGGGACGGCTCATGTCACAGACCGGAGAGGTGGATAAACTATCTTAGAGGGTTGTCTCACTGCGGCGGCGCATTTACACTGAGCGGATGAAAAAGGTTAAACAGGTGGTCTGGAATGCGCGTAAAAAGCTTGTTTTTCAGGCGAAGGTTCTGTGTAGGACTCCGCGAGCCAAAGGATTTGTTGGCCTCTCGGAAGAGGGGGCGCAGGCGGCCTACGGCTCGCGTAGCGATGTGATGATTCACACCTTTTCGCGGAAAAGTGAATGCACACCTTTTCCTCCGAAGCATCTGCCGGAGGATGAGATCTTTTCGTTCCTTCTTTCAAGCTTTCCGGAAAAACTGCCGGATTATGACGCGGTGTTGCTCGATATCCGGAATCCGGAATTTACCTTTCAACACCAGCATCTGCTGGATGATGAAAGACGGGTGATTTATGAGCCGAAGATGAGCTTTGAGCAGTTGCCGATCCGCGAAAAGTTTCTGGTTGAGTGCAAAAAGCTGAATGGCACTGTGGCGTATTTGGCCAACACGATGTTTTGTCAGTACGCACACTGGTTGCAAACCCAGCTTCCTCTGCTGGCTTCCTATTGGGAGACCTTTGGAAAAGAGAATATCGACTACTATTATATCGGGGACGGGGAAACGAAGGATTTTGCGGAGGAATCTCTCCTTCAGCTGGGAATTCGAAAAGAGCAGATCGTCAATTTCCCCTGTCGGGCGGATCGTTCGTTGGTTTCCATGAAATTCCGCGATATTGACCCGGGTCCCGCCATGCGGGCCGGGATGGAAATGGATGAGAAGAGCTACCGGTTTCTGAAAGAAAATTTGTTTCAGGCAGAGGCACCAATCGCCGGGAAGCGGCTGTTTATTCAACGCGGAAATGTGAGTGGCCGGCGGGAGTTGAACCTGCCGGAGGTCAAAGAGGCACTGGTGCCGCTTGGTTTTGAATTTGTCACCACACAGGGAATGACCATGCAGCAGGAGGCGGATCTGTTCGGAAACGCCGAAGTGATTGCGGGCGTGCACGGAGCGGCACTGCACAACCTGCTGTTTGCAAAGCCCGGAACGAAAGTGATTGAAATTTTCCCGTACGACTATTTTGAGGAGTCCAACTATGTGATCGCCGCTCTCGGCGGTTGCGATTATCACTATCTGATCGGCGAGCCGATCGGTCATTCATTCAAGGGGAAGGATCTCTTGAAACGCAACCGTGCCGATGTCCGCGTGGATCCCGCCAAACTTCTTCACCTGCTTGAAATGGCCGGGATCGACCCTGCCTAGCAGATTAAGAAACGTTATAGCCGTCACGTTAACCTTTTTTGTAGCAGTCGCCCTGCGGGCGACTCGTTCGCCACAGGCGAACGGCTACAGTTTTTGTGAATGCGCTCTAGAAAATGTTCCAGTGACCGGTCGGGCAGGATTCTCCAGCGAAGCGTGTGAGCTGCTCCCGATAGAGCTTGTCGCATAGGCGATCCTTCGGGAACTCCACATCCTCCATGGCGATGGGCTGGTCTTTTGGCACATCGCGCTTGAGCACGCAGTCCTCGGACAGTCCGATCGGAAGCAGGTTTTCTTTGCGGGATGGTTCGTGGTTTTCGAGCAGGCCGTAGGTGGCGAAGCCGCCGAACCCGTCGATGGTTTCACCCGCCTTGAGATCCGTTTTTGCCACGGTGATCACCTCGGTGGCGGGTGCGCCGAGCGGGGTGATGGTGGCGTCGTTGAAGAGTTCGGCCCGTGCTGCCGTGAGCGGAATTTCGATGTGCGGGAAGTGGTAGGGGATGTAGAAAACGTGGAACGGCCCTTCGCCGCGCTTGAAGTATTTAGCGTAGGTGCGGCTCATTTCGTTGTCGTTGTAGCCGATCACAAAGACACCGGGGCCGGGTTCGGCGCCGAGGATGTAATCGGAGAGGCCTCCGTCCAACATCTGTTCTTCGGGGAAGAGATTGATCGATTCGTCGACATGATCGCATGCCGGGCCGTACATGCCGCGTTTCCCCGCTTTGAAACCGGTGGCATTGGAGACCACCGCCTGTTCCATCGCCACTTTGGTTCCGTCGGCAAAGTGGGTGACCATCCGGCGGGTCTGTCCGTTGGCTTTGGCGAAGGCGGCCTGCGTTTCCGGCGTACGGTAGTGGTCGAGCATGCCTTTGATATTGCCGCCGAGAACCGGATTGAAGCCAATGCTTCGCACCCAGCGCAGGAGATTCATAATCACGCCCGGCTGGTCCCCGTCGCAGTTGGTGTAGACCACGCCGGACTGGTTGGCGTATTCCTTGAGGATCGGGCCGATGGTCGAGTCGACCTCGGCACTGGCAACCAGATGCTTCCCATGACGGAGCGCATCGAGGCTTACGGTGCAGCCGAACTCCACTTCGCCGACCAGTTCCATGATCACATCGACACCTTCCGCACGGCAGAGGAGTTCCGGGTTGTCGGTGACGGCGTGTTTGCGCATCTGGATGGATTCTTCGAGCTGGGCGACCGTTTCGACGCAGACGGTTTCGGTTTCGCCCGCCATGCGGTAGGTGTCTTCGGCTTTGGAGAGGGTGCGGTTGGAAATCGCCACCACATCCATACCGGGCAGGAAGTTGAGGATCTGATTGGTCGCGCCGCGCGAGATGTAGCCGGCACCGACGATGCCGACGCGCACCGGTTTGTTTTCCGCTTCCCGCTTTTCCAATGCCGTATCTAAAATAACCATAAAACCCATCCTTTGCTGTGAACTGTCTGTTTGCCAGAGAAGGGGCCGGAAGGCGAGTAAGAAGTTGTCTTATCCATCCGGGCGGCTCATCGTCATTCCGGAGATCGGCATTATGATTTCGTCGGACGTTACGAACGGCTGCAGGAAGATTTCGATCAAACACCGCCCCCGGAAAAGATCGTTTAGCCCCGTTTGATTTTTTTAGTGACGATTTTAAAAAGCTCGATCGGCAGCTTCCATATGGGCCAGTAGTGGGTCGTATAGCGGGTCAGCTTGAGGAGCCGTTTCCTGATGAAGAGCAGGGTCAGGAATGACGGTTTTTCCAATGAATCCCCGTAGAGTTCGATGACTTGCCGATCCAGTTCCCTGCGGTTCAGCGGAGGGATTTTGCCGCAGATGGCGTCGAGGCTGGTTTGGGCTGCTTTGAGGCTGTCGTATCGCTCCACGACCCGCTCCCTCCCGGTCCGACCGAGCTCGCGTCTTCGGGGTTCGTCACAAAGCAGGGTGTCGATGGCCCGGCGGAACCCTTTCGGAGTCAGGGCAACGAGGCCCCCTTTGTTGTGACCGACCACCTCGCATTGTGAGTTGTCCTGCCATGGGGTGCTGAGGGTAACAACGGGTGTTTCGCACAGCATGGATTCAGCGAGTACATTACCGAAGCTTTCGCCCTGGTCGGCGACCAGAGCGAAAACATCCATGGATGAATAAGCGACACTGAGAGCCTCATCACCGATGATTTTGTCGATGATGACAATCTGCGTTTTGAACGGGGAGGAGGCGGCCTGTTTCCTGATAGGTTTGGACGGGTTGACGAGCAACAGGTGGAGGTTTCTGTATTTTCGCGCCAGGCGGTCAAAGGCTTCGATCAGCACGGGCGACCATTTGGTTAAGTGGCACTGGCCGATGCGGCCGATCAAGGGCGCATCCTCCGGAATGCGGTGTTCCGCTCTGAATGCCCGTATATCTTCATCCGAAGCGCGTACAAACGCCGACGTGTCGGCGCCGTTGGGCACAATACGGGCTTTATCCGCCAGATGCGGGGCGAACGTGCAAAAGCGCCAGGCGCACCAGACGGAGAGTTGTTCGCTGTAATCCATGCGGTGGGTCCACGGAACGGGGCGGGAAAACACATTTTTTTCGATGACGGTGCGACCGGGAAAGATTTTGTCGAGAAAAGTCATTTCCGTGTCGCCGAACGAATGGGAATGGATGTGGACGGCGTCGGGGTTCCAATCCTGGATTTCCTGCAGGATCTCTTCACTCATTCCATGCCAGTACGGAACAGCATTCGCGTTCAGATCCGCTTCGCGCGAACCTGTTTCGGTGGTGGCCAGCACACGGGAATCTACGCCGAGCTTTTTGTAGCTTATGGCCTTGGTGGCAGATGTGCGGGCAACCCCGCCCTTATCCAGAGAATAGATAACCGTCAGTATTTTCATATGGAATCCGCCTTTTCCGGAAGCAGGTAGGGTTCCCAGAAGGATCGGTCGTAGCGGGCCCATGCATGGCATCCGAACGGAATTTTCTGTCCGTTTTTCTCGAA
>JAUXCB010000109.1 GCA_030619095.1 Verrucomicrobiota bacterium
CCCTCCCTCGGAGGGGTGGCCGCCTGTGTCCGCCGTAGCCTTCGGCGAAGGCTGGAAGGCCGGGGTGGGTTGCGTCTTTTGACGTTCCTAGCATTGGAAAAACTGCCTTCAATTTTTCCAAGGTGTGGAAACGGGCGACCGGCATCAATTGTTCGCGCACCTCCTGCCGGGCGCTGTGCAGGCTCAACGCCAGCTGAATGTTCGGGAAGTGATCGGCAAAACGAACCATGGCATCGGGAATGCCGACGGTGGAGACCATTAGGTGGTTCTCAGACAAATTGAAAAAACGGGGGTCGCGCAGAATTTCCAAGCATTGGAAAAGATTTTCTTCGTTATGGAGCGGTTCGCCCATGCCCATTACCACGACGTTGCGGAGCCTGCGCCCCTCTTCGCGCAGGAGCCGTTTGGCGAGCAGAACCTGATCGAGCATTTCAGCAGCGGTCAGATTGCGGATAAACCCCATTGCGCCCGTCGCGCAAAACTGGCAATCGGCGGCACAGCCAATCTGGGAGGAAATGCAAAGGCTCGTCCGGCCCGATGCGATCCGCAAAATGACCGCTTCTACTTTCCGGGTTTGCCCTTCGAGCTCCCTCGGGGCGGACTTCGTCCGAAAAACCAGCTTGGTTGCGCCGTCGGTTTGGGAGTGATGCTGTCCCGTACATTCGAATGTATGGGACAAAAGGTCGCTCAATTCAGGAAACTGCTTCGAAAACTCTTCGGGCGGGAGCGCCTTTTTGAGATAGGCATTTAAAAACTTCTTCCGCTGACAGGGGTCGCGGATCCGTTTTTCCAAGGTTTGGATGTCGTAGACTGAGTTCATAGGGAGTGATCAGAATAATTGAGGACAGAATAATTTTCACCAGCTAACTACTGTTATTTTATCCGCAGATTTTCGCAGATGGACACAGATTTAAAATCACCAATCATCCCATCTGCGGACATCGGCGTTCATCTGCGGATAAATTCTTCATTGATATTTATCCATTTCTCGTTCTCTGAGTTCTTTCGCGGTTTCATCTTCCAGAATTCTTGGCATACTTTGACTATGTTTGGGAAAGCTATAGAGAAACGGGCGGGGCTGGAAGCAGTGACGGATGCGTACCGGTTGCTGCATCGTGATGAGGCCGGCGAGTTTTCAATCGACCGGTTCGGCGACTGGCTGCTGGTGACGGGTTATGACGAAACCCTGCCCTCCAAACAACTGCTTCGGAAAATCGGCGCCGAACTTCGGAATATTTCCTGTAAAGGCGGGATTGGCCGCACCACCCAGCGCGATCCGCATCGCCGGAAGCTGTTCAGCGATCTGGTGTCGTTCGGCGAAGAACCGCCGGAGACGTTTGTTGTGACGGAGCACGGACTAAAATTTGAAATTTCTCTGAACGATGCGCAACATCCGGGCCTGTTTCTCGATCAGCGCGAATCGCGCAGGCGCATCGCGGAGATAGCCAAAGGTAAGCGAGTCACAAATCTGTTCGCGTTCACCTGCTCATTTTCGGTCGCGGCGGTGGCCGCCGGTGCCGAGGTGGCGTTTTCGGTCGATTTGGCGGCGGGATGTCTGGAGCGCGGAAAACGTAATTTTGAACTGAACGGGCTGGCGGAGTCCGGGCGCGGGAAGTTTATCAAAGAGGATGTTCGCAAGTGGCTGGCGCGGCAGGTTCGTAAGAAGGAAAACAATCCCGAAGCATTCGTTCCGTGGGATGTCGTGATCTGCGACCCGCCGGTATTTGCCGCCGCAAAGAAAAGCGACGCCTTTTCGGTTGAAAAAGAATGGCCGTCACTGGCCAAAGGCATCCGGGCTATTCTGGCGGATGACGGGATGGCGTTGTTCGCCAACAACCACCGAGGCGGAGACGATGGCTTTTATTTCTCGACCCTTCGACAGCATTTTGAGGCCGTCACGGCCCTGCCGACACCGGTCGATTTCCCGGATAGCGGGACGCCCCACGTACGCACGTACTGGTGCAGTTAAGAATGCGATTGCCAACCGGGTAAATTCTGATACTTTTTCAAGAGATGTTTGAGATGATTCAAAACCACAGGAGTTCCTTATGAAAAAAATTATTATACTTTTGACCCTATTACTGGCCGGGTCCACCTTCGCGCAGGAAACCGACTTTTACGCTGACGACGGAGCCTATCCCCTTCAGCTGGCTCTCTACCCCACGTTGCAGCTGGTTCCTTATGATCGGGATGTAACCGGTGTTCGCATCAGCCTGATTGGTTGCAACCGGAACATGACGGGGCTGGATCTTGGTATCATCAACCAGTCCGATGAGTCGTTCCGAGGGATCGCCATTGCCCCAATAAACCTTTCAAAAGGCAATGCCGGCGGAATTCAGGTTGGATTCATCAACCATGTCAACGGCGATATGATCGGTATTCAGGGCATTCCGCTGATTTCGTGGTACCACGCACTGAACATTGTTCACGGCCAAATCACCGGTCTGCAGGGTGGATTTTACAACCAGGCGGAAACCCTCAACGGTCTGCAGGGCGGCGCGATCAATGTGGCCTACAACAGTAAGGGCGGACTGATTGGTCTCTACAACTATTCCGACAGCATGGGCGGAATCGGCATAGGTCTTGTGAATGTTGCCTATGAGGAGGCTCATGGCATTCAGCTGGGCCTCTACAACGGCGCGGGACATTTCCGAGGACTCCAGATCGGTCTGGTCAATCAGGCTCAGACGATCGAAGGTCTTCAGCTCGGCCTCATCAACGTGGTCTCCCAGAAAGAGTGGATGCCGGTGATGGTGATTGCCAACTGGCAGTTCTAGCCGAGTGTTCCAACACCCTTATCTGAAGCGCTCTCAGCCGAGAGCGCTTTTTTCGTTCGCCTGAGATTAAGAGTCCGCTTGAACTCCGGAGAATTAGAGAAGAACGCCCTGCGGGGTCTCTTCGTCGGTGCGCCACCAACGGCCGGGTTTGGTGTCGATGTAATGAACCGACTTGGTGGTGAGCCGATTGCCGCGCACTTTGGCCCCCTTAACGAGTAGTCCTTTGGTCTGGAAAAACTGCTGATGAATCCGCTGGCCTTTGGCCGGGCGGTACCGCACATAGATCTCGTCCGGGCAGCCCTCCTGCAGTAGCAGAATTTTTGACCCTTCGGGTGCGATCTGGTAATCGCGGTTCATGATGGTCCCGCCGAATTTAAAGCGCTTGATATAGGTCGCTTTCTGATGTGTATAGACACAGGTCATTTCACGATCCCGGTCGAACAGCGCACAGTACAGCAGAGATCCATCGACAAATTTCTTATCGGGCGGCGGCACCATCTGGTAGCGCCCGTCGCCCCAGATAAAGATGAGTTTATCGAGTGATGAGCATTTCAGCAGGGACTCGCCTCGGACATTGGATCCGACAAACTGGCCGTCGGTATCGTGTTTGATATCGAGCTCGCTGGCGGTGAGCTCGCGCACGGCGATCTCTTTAAAGATAGCGATTTCGGTGCGGCGGGGATACGCGGTTTTATATTTTTTAATCAGGTTTTTGACGTAGCGAATGGCATAGCCATTCAGTCCGTTTAGGTTTTTCTCCACCTCGACGAGTTCTTCGAGTATTTTTTCAATGTCCTCTTTGTTTTTGCTCATGTCAAAGAGTGAAATCCGTTTGATCTTTATCGCGAGAAGCATGTCGACATCCTCATCCATCACGGGTCGTCGAAGCATTTTCTTGAATGGCTCCAGCCCTTCAAAAACCGCTTTGCGAACCGCTTCATAGGTTTTGCACTGCTCAATTTTTTTGTAGATGCGGTTTTCGACGAAAATCTGTACAAGGGTTTTGGTGTGGAACGCATCGAGGAGCTTGTCGCGGCGAAGGGTGAGCTCTCCTTCGAGAACGGTGACGAGTTGCTTGGTGTTGAGATGCAGGATTTCGTCCACACTCATTTCAACGGGGCGGTTATCGCGAATAACCACAATGCGGCTGGACGCAGACACTTCGCAGTGGGTGAATGCATAGAGGGCTTTTTCGACCTGCACGGGGTTCGCCCCCTGTGAGAGAACGAGTTCGATTTCTACCTTTTCCGCAGTGAAATCATTGATGACGCGCACGGCCACTTTTTTCTTTTTCACCGCATCTTCGATGGATGCCGTAAGTTTTTCGGTGGTCTGGCCGAAAGGGAGTTCGGTGATGATGAGGCGGCCCTTTCGCTCCTCAATTTTAGCACGCACCTTGATTTTACCCACTCCGTTGTCGTACTCGGAGACATCCATAATGCCCCCGAGTTGGAAATCGGGCAGCGGGTCGGCTTTGTGCGGGGTGCGCTTTTTCTCGCGCAGGATTTCGATCTGCTCTTCGAGCAGTTCGATAAAGTTATAGGTGAGGATGGCGGTGGAGAGACCGACGGCGATTCCATCGGCACCGAGCATGAGAAGCAGTGGCAACTTTGACGGAAGGGTGACGGGTTCTTTGTTGCGGCCATCGTAGCTGGGGATGTAGCGGGTGAGTTCTTTGTTGAAGAGTTGTTCGCGGGCCAGCGGAGTCAGTCGGCATTCGATATAGCGACCGGCGGCGGCGCGGTCGCCGGTGTAGATGTTTCCGAAGTTCCCCTGCCCCTCAATGAGATAGCCACCGCGGTTGGTCAGAGAAACCAGCGCATCGTTGATGGAGGCATCGCCATGCGGATGATACTGCATGGTGTGCCCGACGACATTGGCGACTTTAATAAAGCGGCCATCATCTTTATCGTGCAACGCATGCATAATGCGCCGTTGCACCGGCTTTAAGCCATCTTCGACATTTGGAATGGCGCGGTCGCAGATCACATAGGAGGCGTACTGAAGGAAATTGAAGTCGACCAGCTTCCGGAGCGGGCCATGCTCGGTTTCGAGCGGGGCATGCTCCGACTTCTCCGAGGGCTCTGCGGTCACCCCTTCCGGTTGTTTCGGGATCCCTTCCGCCACTGAACCCTCCTCGTTCGGCGGCTCGTCATTGAAAAGCATTTCCTGTTCAGCTTTACTCATAGAGTTTCTTCATCCACAACTAAATTTTCCATGATGTATGCGCGGCGTTCCTGCGTGTTCTTCCCCATGTAGAACGTTAAGACTTCAGCGACGGAGTGGTCTTCATCAATCACAACGGGGGTCAACCGCATCTCTTTGCCGATGAAGGCTTTGAATTCGCCGGGGGAAATTTCGCCCAGTCCTTTGAAGCGGGTGACCTCCGCGCTGCGCCCGAGTTTTTTAAGCGCAGCATCACGTTCCGCTTCAGAGTAGCAATAGAGAGTCTCTTTTTTATTCCGCACACGGAACAGCGGGGTCTCTAAGATCTGAAGGTGTCTATCGCGCACCACCGGCTCAAAGAAGCGCAGGAAAAATGTAATCATCAGATTGCGAATATGCAATCCGTCCACGTCGGCATCGGTGGCGAGAACCACATGGTTATAACGCAACCCATCCGTCGCTTCTTCAATATTCAGAGACCGCATCAGGTTGTAGATCTCAACATTTTTATAAATCGCATCGCGCTTGAGATCCCAGACATTGAGTGGCTTTCCCTTGAGTGTATAGATGGCCTGAGTATTCACATCACGGCAACTGACGATGGATCCAGCGGCGGACTGCCCCTCGGTGATGAAAATCATCGTGTTCTCATTCTTTCCCTTCGGCTTGTCGAAATGCTTCTTGCAGTCCTTGAGCTGAGGGACACGAATGGAGACGGCTTTGGAACGCTCGCGGGCCAGTTTTTTGACGGAGTTGAGCTCTTTGCGGAGCTTCTGGCTCTCTCTGATTTTTTCGACCAGTTTCTCGGCGGCGGGTTTGTTGCGATAAGTCGGAGGCCAAGC
>JAUXCB010000074.1 GCA_030619095.1 Verrucomicrobiota bacterium
GCTACCTTTTTCTTCGCCGGAGCGTTCTTCTTGGCCGGGGCCTTCTTTTTCGCCGGAGCTTTCTTCGTCACTTTCTTTTTCGCCACTTTCTTTTTCGCTGCCATGTTCAGCCTCCTTTTGAGTTTAGGTTATTCTTAACACGTTCAATTCAGTTGCCGCATACGCCTTGCGCTTAAGAAATCATATACCCATTAAACCTTTTCCTTGCAACAACGTTTCGCACAAACTGCAAAAAAAATCACAATCGCTTTTGGTGTTCTTTTTCAACAATTCGCTCTAAATCTTTTAGCGCTTCATTTAAATCATCGTTGATGACCCGATGCCGATAGAGATCACAATGCTGCATTTCCTCTTTTGCATTACGCATGCGTTTTTCGATTACTTTCTGTGTGTCGGTTGACCGTCCGGAAAGACGTCGACGCAGTTCTTCCATAGAAGGGGGCTCGATGAACACATCCACAAACCCTTTGCGCACAGGGTCTTCAGAAGCCATCTCCGCGCAGGCTCTGCGGATCTGTGCCGCGCCCTGCACATCGATGTCCATGAGAATGTCGTGGCCATTCAGCAGAGTGTCTACGACGGTCTGTCGGAGTGTGCCGTAAAATTTTCCGTGCACTTCCGCATGTTCCAAAAACTCACCCTGCGCTTCACACTCAGCGAATTCCTCGCTAGAAAGGAAGTGATAGTGCTCGTGGTTTTTTTCGTCGCCTCTCGGCAGGCGCGTGGTGCAGGAAACGGAATAGGTCATCTCTGGAAATAGTTCGATGAGCCGATTACACAAGGTCGACTTGCCAGCACCCGAGGGGGCGGAAACCACGAGAAGTAGCGCGTTGTCTTTTTGTTTCATACAGGAAATCTTTCATACAGAGGAAACGAAGAAAAGAAAGGATTGTGTTCTATCCTCTCTCCTCTGTCTTCTAGCCGCCTCAAGAACTTCTCGGATTTTACGCAGAAGCGTGGTGGACTGATGCGGTTTGCTAACCCGTCTTTCCCCGTTCGAAGACCAAAATGCCTTTTACAAAAGGTTCAAGGTTTAGAACAAAGTTTTCACCGGGAACAGGAAGCCGGCTTATTCAACGTTTTGAACCTGTTCGCGAATCCGCTCGAGCTCCGTTTTGAAAGCGACCACCTGTTTTGTGATTTCAAGGTCGTTGGCTTTGGAGCCGATCGTGTTGATTTCGCGCAAAAATTCCTGCAGCAGAAAGTCGAGTTCCCGCCCGACCGGTTCGACCGCGTGAAGCCGGGAACGAAACTGCCTGATGTGACTGTCCAGCCGCGTGATCTCTTCGGCGATATCACTCTTCTCACCAAACAGCGCAATCTCCTTCAACACCCGCTCATCGCTGGACAAATTGTCCAGCCCCAGAGCGTTCAACCCCTGGAACATTTTCTTCCGGCGTTTGGAAACAACCGTCGGGGCCAGAGTCTTGATTTTCCCAAGCATCCCATCGAGTGCTTCGAGCCGACTCTTCAGATCGTCACAAAGGGCTCGCCCTTCGCGCGCACGCATTGCCACCAGTTTTTTTAGTGCAGCACTCAATGCTTTTTCCACAGGCTGAAAAACCTCCTCCGGATTTATTTCTGCCGGCTGGATGCTCAGCAGCCCCGGAATCTTCAACAACACCGATGTGCTCAGATCCTCTTCGAGCTTCAGTTTCTTTGCGCTACTGCGTAGCGTCTCGACCACCGCCGCCGCACGTTTTTGGTCCACCTGCACAGAGCTCTCTGTAGCGGGCACATCCATCTGTACCGATCCGGAAACCCGTCCGCGCGACAAATGCTCCTGAACGATTTTCTGAAGACGCGGCTCAAACGCCACCCACTGCGGCGGCAAACGAAGCGCCACTTCGAGCTGCTTGCGGTTGACACTACTGAGTTCAACGGCAATGCGCACGCCATCGGCCCTCACACGCCCCGCCCCGAACCCTGTCATACTTTTAAGTGCCATGACGTTGCTCCTTCAGTTGTTTTGCCGCCCAGACCATTCCCGCCCATCCGTGCGGAGCATACTCATGTCCGCCGGGCGTTTCATCATAGAGATGCGGCTGATTGTTTTCCAAAAGAAAATGGTGGAGGGCCCGGTTTTCCCGAAGAATGCGCGGCGTATCGTTATGGCCGACAGTCACTCTCAGTTCCAGATCCGAACGAAGAAGTGCATTCAGAAAATGATCCGGAAACGCGGCGCGCAATTCGTCATCGCTCATCAGCTCTTCGAGGTAGCTTCCTCGGTGATCGTCCGGCGGCATAAAACGCAACGATGCACAGTGGACCGCCCCGACGGAAAACAGCTCCGGATAGCGGCAGAGAAAATGAATCGTTCCAAATCCGCCCATGCTGTGACCGGACAGTCCTCTTGCCGCGCCGGTTCCAGCGAGAGGGAACAGAGCCTCCACCTGAGGAATCAGCTCCCGAATCACATGTGATTCGTAGCGACTGTTTTCGAACCTTGGGCTATCCATGTACCATCCGCGTCCCCCATTGACCTTAATGATCGCCGTTCCGCTCTCATCCGCTACGCGTTGATATCGACGGAAAGCCAGTTTTTCAAAAAAGAATCGGTCCGTGGGTTCCGGGGTGTACGGCCCCTCATCACTCAACAGGCCGTGCAGATCGTAGAGCACCGGAAACGAGCCGACTCCCTCAGGTAGAATCACAGCAAACGGAACCGGTGCCTGCAGGAAATGACTCTGGATGGTTTCAATGGTGTATGGCATCGCGCTCAGCCTTCCACTCGGCAATCTGCCGAACATCTTTGTCCCCGCGACCAGAGAGGTTGATGAGAAGTAAATCGTCTTTGGAAAATGTCTGTGCATTCTTGATGATCCACGCGATGGCATGCGCGCTTTCGAGCGCGGGCAGAATGCCCTCCCACTGCGCCAGCTTGTCGAAGCCCATCACCGCCTCGCCGTCGTCGACCGAGGTATACTCGGCGCGCTGGAGGTCGTTGAGCCATGCGTGCTCAGGACCGACGGTGGCGTAGTCGAGCCCCGCGCTGATCGAGTGGGTCAAACAAATCTGCCCGTCATTGTCCTGGAGCACATAACTTCGGGTTCCCTGCAACACCCCGACCTTGCCGTCGGCGAACCGCGCGGCGTGCTGGCCGGTGGGAATGCCGAGACCGCCGGCCTCGACACCGATCATGCGGACCCCACTGTCTTTGATAAAGGGATGAAACAGCCCGATTGCATTACTGCCGCCGCCAACGCAGGCGATCAGCGCGGTCGGCAGACGCCCCTCCGCTTTCAAAATCTGCTTGCGCGCCTCCTTGCCGATCACGCTTTGGAAATCGCGCACCATCATGGGATACGGGTGCGGGCCGAGCGCGGAGCCGAGAATGTAATGCGTACTCCGAATATTGGAAACCCAGTCACGAATCGCTTCGTTGACGGCCTCTTTGAGGGTTTGCTGCCCGGCGGTAACCGCCACCACCCTCGCTCCGAGACTTTCCATGCGAAAGACATTGAGCGCCTGACGTTCCATATCGACTTTGCCCATATAGACGACACACTCCATGTCGAACATTGCCGCAACGGTGGCGGTGGCGACACCGTGCTGACCGGCACCGGTTTCGGCAATGATGCGTGTTTTCCCCATTCGTTTGGCGAGCAGAATCTGACCCATCGAATTGTTGATCTTGTGCGCACCGGTGTGGCAGAGATCCTCGCGTTTGAGATAAATTTTTGGGCCGCCGAGCTCGCGGGTCATGCGTTCGGCGAAATAGAGAGGGGTCGAGCGGCCAACATATTCGCGCAGGTAATAGTTGAGCTCCTTTTTGAAAACCGGATCTTTACGCGCCTCTTTATAGATGTGCGTCAGCTCGTTCAGCGGCTCCATCAGCGTTTCGGGGACAAACATGCCACCGTATGGACCGAAGTGTCCTTGTCGATCGGGTTGAGTCGGTTTCATGGGGAACATGATAAGCGAACGTCAAATCCTTTGCCACTAAAAGGCGAAAAGAAAACCGAATTTGACTTATACGCAACGGGAATAAAAACGACAAAGTGTGATGGAGCAGGTTCCAAACCTTGAAAAAAATTCTGCCAAGGGTTGAAAAAATGGTTTGAATTAGAAATCGCTGTACCCGCAAAAAAACGAAGAGGTTTCAGACAGGATAACCGGATTTTCTGGATTATAAAAGGCATCGTGTTTGTCTGTAATCCAGCCTGAAAACTTATGAAGTTAAGGCGGTCGGAGTTGGGAAAATCTATGCGGGAGCGCGGGCAGCAGTTAAAAAGTTTTTCACTTTGCGAAGGTCTTTGACCCCCGGCTCTTTTTCGACACCACTGCTCACGTCTACACCCCACGGATGCACGGCCTGGATGGCCTGGGCCACGTTGCCGGCGTTTAGACCGCCCGCAAGCATCAGGGGCTTCCCCAGTGCCTGCTTCATGACCGCCGCGCGATCCCAGCAACCAAGCGTTCCGGTGCCACCGATGGTGCCGGGATCAAACGAATCGGCCAGCAAAATGGAGGGCTCCGGTTGCAGCGCAGCGAGGACGGCAGGAGGAACGCCCTCCTCCATCCTCGGTGAAAGCCAGGTTTCTAATCCCTGAAAAAGCGGGCGATCCATTTTCCACTCATTGGATGTCAGGTGGATCTGGGCAACATCAAGCTGGCAGGTTCGAGCGGTCTCCTCCACAAAATCCGCAGATGGCTCAACAAATACGCCGACTTTTTTGATGAATTCAGGAACCGACGGAAGCCATTGCGCGACCTGTTCGGGCCGAACATAACGCGCGGACTTCGGCCAGAAAACAAATCCAATCGCATCAGGCCCTAACGCGCAAATCTTCTCCAGGTCGGTTCGGGAGCAGATTCCGCAGATTTTAACAAAAAGATCCATGCTCTGTTCAGCCACTTACGCTTTCTTCGGCCAGCTCTTCGGCCAGCTCTTCGGCGGCTTCAAAGGCCATGTCGCGGCGCACTTCACAATCGCTGTTTATAAGCGGATTCTGTCCGTCGGCCCAGGCAATGCGAATGTCGTTGATGCCGACAAAACCAAACGCCCCGCGGATCTGACGGGTCAGGCCGTCGCGCTCGTCATCTTCCTTATAGACACCGCCGGATGCAACGAGCAGAATGAGAGTGGTGATGTTGTGCAACGGCTTCGGGCCGTCTTCGGTCAGCTCGAACACCAGTCCCGGTGAAAGAGCCTGATCCATCCAGGCTTTCATCACGCCGGGGGTGGAAAAGTTCCACATCGGCATGGTGAGCACGAGCACGTCGGCCGCTTTGAAGAGATCGGCCTGTTTATTGGCATAGTTCGCGGCCGCGTCTTCGGCCTTGCTCGGCTCATAGGCTTCGTCGAAAACCGGATTCCACATACGGCGATAGAGATCGTTGGTGTAATACGGCGGTTTTTCCTGATAGAGATCCACGTTGGAGAGCTCCACATCGGGGTTAAGCTCCATCAGTTTTCCGAAAAAGCGTGCGGCGAGCTGTTTGGAAACAGACTCCTCTGTAGATTTCGGATTTGCACACACATGTAAAATATTCATTGGAAAATACTCCTATAGGTTTTTCTAAACGGGAAAATCAACGAGCTGGACTGTAACAGCGGCGCGGGGCGCGGCACAAGCGTTTCTTTTCCAACGGTCGGGGTTCCATAAAAAAACAGTTTCCGACGCTTGATCCGATCCGGTTTTTGGTCAACCTGAAAAGGGGTCAAGAAAAGGGGTCAGAAAAGGGGTCAGAGTACCAGCTTGGAAAAAGGGAAAAAGGGGTCAGTCCTATGAAACGATGTTTTCTACTTTTTCAAACTGCTCGCCACCGAATTCCCCATCCGTCATCCGCCTTAGAAATGATGCGAAATTTGTGGCTTTGCACCTTTTCCACCTTTTCCGACCAAATGCACTCAATGTTTACAGGGGTTTTGGCGTTCTAAAACTCCTTAACTTAGCCCTTCGGGTCAGCCCGCCTAACTCGCTATTTTAGTGAAGCCCCGCCTTACCTCTCGAAAGGCGGCACCTTTTCTCAATGCCATTGATACAGCTGACTAGTGCTTTGTCAAACTATAATCTTAGGATAAAGCGATTTTAGCTTATGCCGTGCATCCTCGATGGTGAACTGCCAATCGACGCCTCTTTGCCTCTCATTGCTTGATACGGCCCATGCGGCGGTTTCCTTGCGAAGCGTCTCGATGTTTGGAATGCGGCGACCCGACAGGCATTGGCGAGTCATCGAACTCAATTCATTTTCGGCAATGTTCAACCAACTCCCATGTTTCGGCGTATGGCGAAACTCCAGACGCTTCACAAGCGCACGGGCCTGATCCGGCTCGAAGGCCTCGTAGAACGCCCCTTTCGTATGGGTGTTCAAGTTGTCTGAAACCAGAATGACCTTTTCCGCTTCCGAGTAGCGCGTGCGAAGAAGAGCTTCCATTTCAAAGGCCCAGTCCACCTTGGTGCGGTGTGGACGCACACTCACGCCCCGCCAGCCCCGCGCAGGTTGCGTGAACATGAAGATGCAGGCGGTTCCCGCCCGTTCGTATTCATAATCAACCCGGCGGGGATGCTCCCGAGTGGCCGGAATCGGAACCCGGGTTTCCTTGGTCAGCTGCACCGGTTGTTCATCCATGCAAACAACAGGATGCGCCGCATCGTAAGGTAGCGCATAGGTTTCGAGCACTTCTTCCATGCTGGCGGCGAATTCGCTGTTGGCCTTCGGAGGGATCACCCAGTATTGGATCTTTCGTCGCGTCATGCCGTTTTTTTTAGGGTTCTGCGTAGGGTCTCATGGCTGATGGAATCCACGATTCCAAGTTCGACAACTTGGTCGGCAAGCAGGCGCAGCGACCAGTTTGCATATCCCGGGGGAGGTTGGCCGAGGCGCAGCGCAATCACCTTCGCCTCCTGCTTGCCATCGAGCGCTTTGCGACGCGGCGGTAATTCGCGCTTCTTTCCATTGAGCGCAATATCGAAACCTTCGCTCACCAGCCGCTGGCGAATATTTTCCACGGTCTTTGTCCGGCAGGTATATGCTTCTGCGATCTTCCTGTCAGTCCAGTTCAACCCGTCGGCATCGGCTGCGAGCAACACCTGAGCCCTCCGCACTTTTTCGGAAGAGCCCTTAAGTTTTTTCACCACGGCCTTGAGTACGCTACGCTCTTCATCTGTAAGACGAACGATATATTTCTTCTTCATGGTCACCTCCATGTTTTGGAGATCATGAAGGAACGTTCGCTAAATGACAATCCTAATATTTAAATATGACAAAGCACTAGGTCTTTTTTAATTTTATAAGTAAACTCTGCTGTAAGACCTGGATAAATTGGATTACCCACACCTATTTCTTGAAACATTTTGCTATTCTCTGAATCTACAGTTTCATAACTCCAATCCATCCAATGAGAAGTTGTAAAGTCTGTGCAAC
>JAUXCB010000129.1 GCA_030619095.1 Verrucomicrobiota bacterium
CCGTCTCTCTCTTGTTTCAGGCTGTTGACCGCAAGAGCATCGAACACGCTTGCCGCGGCTCTTTTTACAGCATTCAGGTTCATCGCTTAGAACATTGCGTAAATGAAAGGGGAAACATCGTCGGATGGCGGCTCATCATCGCGCACGCTCTCGGCTAGTTCGACAAGAGCATCAGCGATCTTGGCAAGCAGCGGCAGATCGCCGCCGCTCCATATTTCCCGCAGTTGTCCGGCCAGATCGTCCGGGTCGATTTCGTGGACGTAGCGCCCCGAATCATCGCGCTCACAATAATAGCTGGATTTGGAATTGTCAGGCCCAAGCGGAAAAATCTCGACACGCTCTCTCTTCGCGGCCGCGGCGACCGGCAAGAGTTTGTCGCGATAGAATGTGCGCAGCAGATTTTCTTTTTCAGTGTCGGTAAGTTTCATCTCATTTACTATCTATCTTTGAGGGTCCCCATCGCGATCAAGCGAATTTCCGACAGTAAAGCGACTCGCGCAACGCGTCAAGCACCCTTCGCGCGGTGGGGGCTTCAATGTGTGGTCAAGGCTCCCGCTTCCCCGGCGCAGATGAAGGTTGCGCTCTCGAATCTACGGATCCCGAAACTCTTGTGGAACTGCCAAAGGTCACGGTTGGGCGCAAGCGACCCCTGCACAACCTGAACAGACAGCAGTCAAGGCCCAGACGCGCGAGGCGCTCTATTAACCTCTCTTCAAGGACGTTTTGGATCTAGCGCGGTACAGGTCGTGCCCTCATCGTTCAGAAGCCCGGACAGCGTTTCGATAAAATCCAGGCAAAGCCCGATGACGAGATTGCCTCCGTAGCCGTCGATCGCGGTGTCCTTACATTCGTCGGGCATGAATATGAAGGGCAGATTCCAGCTTACGAGATTTAAGGTCCCAAGCACCCCGAAAAGCGCAAGCGCGTCGGCTTTGAGGATCCGGTAGCTGCCAAAAGCGTTCAATTTCGCGGTGAACGAGGCAAGACCGACGGAATGCGGGTTAATGTCAATCCCCACCGCCTCGTGGAAGGGTGTGAGAAATAAAGCATCAACGCGCCCGCACCGGTGCCGCAGTCCAGGTATCGCTTCCCGCCCGTAATGATCCGCCGGTCCATTATCTCGATCTGCCTAAGCGAATCGAGTCCGATGTACGTGCGATGGAACGGCAGCAGATCAACGTCTGAATTGTCCGGAGTAGTTGACTCGGGCAGGGCGACCGTTTCATGGACCTCGCCGCCGTTATCGTTTAAGAGATTCGCCGCTAATAGAAGACCGTCGACCGAGATCACTCTAAACCGGCATAACCAGCCTGTCGTCATCAGTCTCCCGCAGAAACTTGTTCGAAAATCACATTTCGACATTGTCCGCGCCGATTATCTCCTCCCATTCATTCAAAGGCAGGTTCTGTCGGAAAGCCCTGTAAAGGAATTTTTCGCGCCCGGAAACAAACGATCGGTACAGCGGGGAGAGAGCCGAAGCATCGAGCTGCGAGCTTTCGTCTTTTAGGAAATGCAGGAACTCCCGGCTTTCGTTTCTGGGCGGAAGTCCCGCGACCTTAGGCGGAGGGTATTTATGGAGCTGCTCGAGCGAAAGCCCCCGCAGTGTTTTCAAAAGATCCGCGAGGGCATTCCCCTCCAAATGCGTTATCCAGTCTTCGCTTGGCCGGTAGAATATCATCTCTTTCCGAGGATTTTGGCTAATCCGGGTCGAATTCAACCTTCCACGATTCGTCCTTCTCGGCTTCAGGCTGGGCTTCCTTCCGCAGGATGCAATCGTTAAGCACCAACAGGTCGATTTCCGTCCTCATAAAACAGAGGTAAGCGTCCTGCGGTGTGCATACGATCGGCTCGCCGCGTACGTTAAACGAGGTGTTCACCACAATCGGGCAGCCGGTGAATTTTTCAAATGCCTCTATGATCGCGTAGTACTCAGGATTCGTTTCCTTGTGCACCGTCTGTATCCTAGCGCTGTAATCCACGTGCGTCACCGCCGGCACATCGCTTCGGAGCTGATTGACTAGCGCCAGCAGATCGTCGTCCTGTGTGAAATTATCAATGTCCATCGGCAGCCGGTGCTCTTCTTTAACCGGCGCTACGAGCAGCATATATGGGCTTTCCGACCCAAGCTCAAAGTAATCGTTCGATCGTTCCGCGAGTACTGACGGCGCAAACGGACGGAACGACTCGCGGTATTTTATCTTCAGATTCATCACGGCCTGAGTGTCCTTCCTGCGGGGATCGCCTAGGATCGAGCGCGCGCCAAGCGCACGCGGGCCGAATTCCATCCTGCCCGAAAAGAACCCCACGATCCTACCTTCCGCGAGGGCCTTTGCTACCAACTCCGCCCTGTCTTCGAGTGATTCGACACGCGAGTATCTGAGCGAGCGCCTGTCGAGAAACGCGCGGACCTCGTCCGAACTGAATCCGACACCCAGATAACTGCCTTTCTGTGTGTCGCGTCCGGCCGGATCCCTTTCGCGCCTCGCTCCGAACCGCTCGTAAGAAGCCAGCAGCGCCGCGCCCAGCGAGCCGCCCGCGTCACCCGCCGCGGGCTGTATCCAGATGCGGTCGAAGATCCCCTCGCGCTGGACCAGCCCGTTCGCCACGCAGTTGAGCGCGACGCCTCCGGCCATAACAAGATTACTCATCCCCGTGATCTCGCGCAGATGCCGGGCCGTCTTCGAAACAACTGCCTCCGTGACCTTCTGCACCGATGCCGCAAGGTCCATCTCGCGCTTGGCGATCATTGATTCCGGATTGCGTGCTTCGCCTCCGAATAGCTCGGTGAACTTCGGGTTTGTCATACGGTTCGTGTCGAGATATCCGAAATACTCCATATTTAGCCTGAACGACCCGTCCTGCTTTATATCGATCAGATTGTCACGGATCGCGCTGGCATACACCGGTTCGCCGTAAGGGGCCAAACCCATCAGCTTGTACTCGCCCGAATTTACCTTGAACCCGCAGAAATATGTGAAAGCGCTGTAAAGCAGCCCCAGCGAATGAGGAAAATTGATCTCCTTCAGGAGTCTGATGCTCTCGCCTTTCCCGGTCCCAAGCGTTGTGGTGGCCCACTCGCCGACACCGTCCATCGTCAGGATCGCGGCCTCCTCGAAGGGAGACGGGTAAAAAGCGGAAGCGGCGTGCGACGCGTGATGTTCGGTGAACAAGATCTTGACGTCTGTCTTGAGGGTGTCGCGGATCAGATCACTGACGAACAGCTTAGTACCGAGTATCGAGCGGCTCGCTTTCATCCATTGCTCCTCCGTTCGCGGAGCCGCGGACAGGATCGACTTGACGACTCGGTCGAGCGTAAGTAGCGGGTGATCGTAGAAAACGACCGCGTCGAGTTCATCCGGCTCGATAAATGCCTCACTAAGGCAATAATTCACGGCTTTCTTCGGGAAGCGCGGATCATGCTTCTTGCGGGAAAACCTCTCCTCCTGGGCCGCAGCCACGATCTCGCCCCCGCGGATGATCGCAGCGGCCGAGTCGTGGTAAAAAGCGGAGATGCCGAGGATCGTGGCATTCATATGGAAGCCGCACCCCCCGCTTTTCTGTCAAGCAGCTCTTGAACGGGAGCGGCCAGTGATTCGGCCAGAAGCCGGTGATGCGCCGGAGTGGGGTGTATGTCGTTCTCGAAGCGGAATCTGCGTCGCTCCGACTTCGGCACCGAGTAATAATCGGGGAGCGGATCGTGCAATATCACGTTCTCCCACGATCCAAGTTCGGCAAACCGAGCGGTAACACCTTCGGCCGATGCAGTCTCTTCGACATAGTGATACAGCGGAACGGGCATTATTATCACCGGCTTATCCGTTTCGGACGTCCACTTCCGAAGAATGGCTTTCAGCAGGAGCCATTCGCGGCCGTCGGGCTTGTCATATTCCGGGAGAGGCTGGTAATGAGATAACTGCTGTGCGAGCTGTTTTACGCACCCGCCCATTTTTCCGACCATCTTCCGCAGCAAAAACATCCGTCCGCCCCGATCGACAAAATCGTGTTCACCTTCCGGAAGGTCTTCGGGCCTGAGCGGCTCTTTCGGTACGGGAGTGTTCTTCAGGACAAGTTCTCCCCCGGCGCCAAACTCGAAATAGGGTTTCGGAAGGAGGATATCCGCTCCATCTACCGTCTTGGCAAGCCGATAGCGGGCGGCGACACGGCGTATGTTCTCAACCTGGACCGCGATGACGATCAGATCACATTCGTAATCTCTCGCAAGCTCTTTATAAACCAGGTAATGCTGATCGGTACCCGTGCCAGGAAGACCGAAATTGAAGACCTCCAAGCCGGGGAGCAGCGTTTCCAGGACGTCGCCGTAACGGTATTTGTTGCTGACCGCGTCTCCGGCAGTGAAAGAATCTCCGAAAAGCAGAATGCGGAAAATATCTTCAGCTTTGGGCGTTTCGAACTCGCGTTCGGAGCGGAATCCGGCGGAGTTTGCGCGCAGCAGATACCCGCCGCCTTCGTGTTCGCAGCGCGTTCTCAGGTTGGGGATAAAATGGTAGCCGATTATCGGGTGGTACTGCTGAAGTTGTATTTCCATTAAGGATATATGTAAACACTAGACAATACTGATGACATGGGCTTTTTAAGACGGTATGTGCCGGTAATTCGCAGGAATCATAAACAATAGTCGCACATTCATCAAACCCAAGGATTTTTAGTGTTTGAACTCATCGGGAGACGCATTTCGTTCTCGGAGCAGGGAGAGGAGGTCCCGGTTATTTGAACAACTGATCCTCGTTTTATAAGTGTGACTCAGCCAATATTTCACAACAGTTAACAGTAACCGACAGTAATTAAATCAATCGCCTAGTCGATTCCTGTATTTGTTGGTTACTGTCCGTTATGGCGTCTATTTGTCAGCAAGTGCGCCATGAGCCGCGCCGCGGGCCCCCCTTTTTTTGATATTCATGCGATATCAATAACTCTCCCAAACTTTTTACGGCCCTTTTTTCCCGCAATTCCGTCACGGCTTAATCTGTTAGGCTCTGAATAAACGTGATACACCACCGCACATTCCCGGACATAGGCGATAGCGGCCTGCTGGCTTCTGTATCGACGGTCGACGGTGAGTTATAACCGAATCTGGTGTTTGAGCGGTTGAAAAAAAGCGGCGTATCTGGTTGATATGCTGTTGCGACACATCAAAGCAACCGAAGGAGATACGCCGCCATGAGTAAGAATAACGTTGTTAAGCTGGCAGGTCGGGAGGCGCTGAGCTGGCGCCATTCAGGGGCCGCGTTGAACTCGCCTGGCAGAACCGGAACGTTGGAGGCCCGCTTGGCTATGTTACCGCGGCG
>JAUXCB010000002.1 GCA_030619095.1 Verrucomicrobiota bacterium
GACTCCCGGCATCGCCCGGAAGTGTTCGATTTCGGGGTATCGTTTCCCAAGAGCCTCCGCTTCGCGTAAGGCCATACGCTGTCCAACGCCAACGGGGTCAGTCCGGGAATTTAGGAATTGACCCGCCGGGCCGGAATTGATACCACCCATTCCATGGCACGGAAACCGCGCATAGAATACCCTGGAGCGATCTACCATGTGATGAGCCGGGGAAACCGGCAGGAGGCGATCTTTCTGGACGATAGGGATTGCACGACCTTCATCGATACGCTGAACGAGGCGTGCGGGAAGACCGGCTGGCTGGTGCACGCCTTTGTCTTGATGGGCAATCACTACCACCTGTTGCTGGAAACCCCGGAAGCCAACCTCGTTGCGGGTATGAAATGGTTGCAGGGGACCTACACCCAGCGCTTCAACGCCCGTCACAAGCTCTGGGGGCATCTGCTGCAGGGCCACTACAAGGCCATGGTTGTCGATTCCTCGGGCGGGAACTATTTTTCAACCCTTGGGAGCTATATCCATCTGAATCCGTCACGGGCTGGAATGCTTGACCGGGATTCTGGAAAGCTGGCCGACTATCGGTGGAGCAGCTTCCCGCTATACCTCCGCCCGTCCAGGCGGCCAGACTGGCTGGTTGTGGAGCGGGTGCTCGGAGAGCTTGGCGTGCAAGATGACCGGAAGGGCCTGGCGTGGTTCCAACAATACATGGCCAAGCGCGTGTTGGAGGTGGAGTCGTCTACAGACCCAAGGAAAGCAGATGACTCATGGGCGGAAATACGCCGGGGATGGTATTTGGGATCCAGGGAATTCTGCGATGAACTGATGGATCGACTTGACGGTTCTTTGAAGAAGGCGCGACGGCATTCACTGAGCGGACGGGAGATGCGCCAGCACGATGAAACCGAGGCTGAACGCTTGCTGCAAGCCGGCTTGAAACGGTTGGGTTTGGATGAAGATAATTTGCAGGAGATGCCGAAGGGAGCCGATGAAAAAGCGGTTCTGGCCTGGTATCTTAGAAAGCACACGCTGGCGGGGCGGGCGTGGATTTCACAGCGACTAGTCATGGGGGACGAATCACGCATCACCAAGCTTGTGCGGGCTGTTAATCAGGAAAAGCATTATGCGAGACTAAGGGAAAAAATAGAGGATTCCTAAATTCACGGACTGACCCCCAAGCCTTTGGATTTAAAAAAGTCGTTTGCCGCGTCGTGGATGGCGGAGAGGTTTTCTGGAATAAACTGATGGGCCTGAATGCCGGCGGCGCGGGCGGCCTCAATATTATCGGCCCGGTCATCGATGAACAGGCACTGCTCTCCATGGATGCCGAGATTCTCCAGCAGGTGGCGGTAGATTTCAGCATTCGGTTTGCGGGCTCCAATTTCATAGGAGAGGAACAGGCCGGTCGCGCCGTCGAAAAACCCGGGCCAGTTTCGTTCGATCGCCTCGATGTGGTGTTCGGCGATGTTGCTCAGCGTGTAAACCGGCAGACCGCGCTCAATCGCCTCGCGAAAAAGTCCGCGCCCTGTTTCATTGACCGTGAACATTTTCTGCCAAACGCCGATCAGATCGTCCACCGTCCAGGAAAGCCCTTTGGCCTCATTCAGGTAGTCCACAAATGCCTGGTCGCTGATGACGCCCTCCTCCACCGCGTGGTGCATCTCCAAATCGCGCTCCGTCGACCGTTCGACCGCTATGCCCGAATCTTCGGCGATGCGATCCAGCAGCACCTGAAAGTCGAAGTCGACCAGTACATTGCCAATATCAAAAAGAAAATATTTCGGATTCATCACCCGGTTCCAATCCTTGGAAAAAATGAGCGCCTATTGTTCCAGACTTTGGAATGCATGCAAACCGATTCGCGGCTGAATCGACTTGCCCGAAAAAAAATGATCAGTACGATAGGCGGCTTGATTTAAGGAATTTGACTATGAAAATTAATCCATCCCCCAGTTTCAGTATTGATCTGACCGTTGAATCGACTCTCGACCGTCCGGCTCTCGAACGAATCATTACAGACACGGAAGGCGTGAGCGCCCTCGCCGAAGGCGCGGGCAGCCCCTTCCGCTTTGTGGTCTATGCACGCGATGACACCCATCAGGAAGAAATCATCCAGGCATTGGAAAAGACAGAAGGAACTCAGGTTCTCTCCGCCGACGAAATTACCTTCCGCTCGCACATTGGCGGGAAGATTGAAACGTTGAACAAAATGGATCTGGCCGCACCGGGTGCCATGTCGATCGCTTACACGCCGGGCGTCGGGCGCGTCTGTATGTCCATCAACGAAGATGTCGCGCGCGCGGACAAGCTGACGATCAAAAACAATATGGTTGCGATTGTAT
This sequence comes from Verrucomicrobiota bacterium, assembly GCA_030619095.1. Taxonomy (GTDB): domain Bacteria; phylum Verrucomicrobiota; class Kiritimatiellia; order Kiritimatiellales; family Tichowtungiaceae; genus Tichowtungia. The sequence continues at coordinate 2,340 of JAUXCB010000002.1, forward strand.
CCGACGGTACGGCGGTGCTCGGCCTCGGCGATATCGGCCCTGAAGCGGCGATGCCGGTGATGGAAGGCAAGGCGATGCTCTTTAAGGGATTCGGCGGCGTGGACGCCTTCCCGATCTGTCTGGACACGAAAGATCCCGAGGAAATCATTAAAACGGTCAAACTGCTCGCGCCGACCTTCGGCGGGATCAACCTCGAAGATATTTCGGCTCCGCGTTGCTTTGAAATCGAGGAGCGGCTGAAGGCCGAACTCGATATTCCGGTGTTTCACGACGACCAGCACGGCACGGCCGTGGTTTCGCTCGCGGCGCTCTTCAATGCACTGAAGATCACCGGCAAAAAGATGGAAGAGCTGAAGGTGATCGTCAACGGCGTTGGCGCGGCCGGCATCGCCTGTTCGAAGATTTTCATGGAAGCGGGCGTTCAAAACATTGTCGGCTTCGACCGCACCGGCGCGATCTACCGCGGCCGCACCGAAAAAATGAACGTCGCCAAAGACTGGTTTGCTGAACACACCAACCCGAACAACGAACAGGGAACGCTCAGCGAAAGCATGCATGGGGCCGACCTGTTCCTCGGCGTCTCCGCGCCGGGCTGCATCACCGCTGAAGATGTCAAAAACATGGCGCCGGATCCGATCATTTTCGCGATGGCCAACCCGATCCCGGAAATCATGCCGGAAGAGGCTCTGCCCCACGCGCGTATTATGGCGACCGGCCGCTCCGACTATCCCAACCAGATCAACAACGTGCTCTGCTTCCCCGGCATCTTTAAGGGCGCACTGCGCTGCCGCTCGAGCGGCATCAGCGAGGGAATGAAAGTGGCCGCAGCCCATGCGATCGCCAACCTGATCCCCGACGACAAACTCTGCGAGGAGTACATCATCCCGTCCGTTTTTGACGAAGGCGTGGCGGAGGCCGTGGCCGATGCGGTGGAGCGCGTTGCACGCGAAGAAGGCCTGGCCCGCGATGTGATCGACGACTCAACACTCTACAAACTACGTTGATCGCCAGAGTATACACGGGGATTAAAGAGAATGAACCCTCTCAAAACCACACGTTTAAAGGTCTATTAATCCTAAAACGAACTCGCCGGGGAGAGGTGATTTTATCTCGGAAGCTTTATTTTTCGCCGGAGATAGGTGGGGATATCGAGGTCTTCTCCGCGCCAGATGGTTCGTTCGGAGCCACCAAATTCGCGCGAACGCGGCTTAAGGACTCCGGGTAATTCGCCCTGCCCTTCGTCTCCGGAAGCGGGTCGGAGCCCGCCATGCCCATCATCGACCAACGGTTGTTTCCACGCCTCAGCAGCCAAAACCATACAGGCGACCTGCCCGGAAAAAGCGGGATCGATTGCAATCCCCATTTTGACCCAACAGGATTCATTATCCGGAATAATCCGCTCCATAATTTTCTGAGCCTCGGAGAGCGTGAGATCCTCTCCGCCGGTGATGCCCGCGAGTAGGCCAGGCGCTTTTTTGAAGATGGCACCATCGTTTGCGAGCGGATGCGTCCGAAGCGAATCGAGCAGCTGGTCTATACGCCCTTCGCCGGAGGCAGATGCACAGGAGAAGCGGCAGGTGGCATCGCAATAGTGAAGCAGGGTATGAAGGTCGGCAAAGTCGAGATTGAAAATACCAGTTTGTGAGAGAAGTCGCCACAACCCGACCACGCCGGCCGCAACGGTTTCTCCGCTTCGATCTAAGCTGTCTGTCAAGAGTGCATCGCCATCCGGCTGAATACGCTTGTTGGGCATTTGAACAATGGCATCGGCATAGGTGCGTAGACGGCGCAGGCTGTCGCGGGCTTTACCGCGCACAACACCGCCTTCGAAATCAAACGGCAAAATGGTGAAAAAGAGCGTGTGGGCACCCGCGATGCGGGCCATGCGGGCGATGACGGGAGCCGCACCGCTGCCAAACCCGCTGCCCAGCCCCACCACCACCAAAAGCAGATCGACTCCGCTAAGAAGAATTTCAATCTGCCGGGAGGAGGCTTCCGCGCACCGTCGGCCGATTTCCAAGTCGCCGCCCGCGCTCAACCCGTCCGTAACCCCTTTTCCGAGCGTGATGCGCTGTTCAACGTGCGTACAGCTTTGCAGTGTCTGGAGATCACAGTCCATGATGGCAAATTCCATATTGTCCGGAGCATTCTGAGCCATTCGTTCGATACTGAAGCATCCGGCACCGCCAAGTCCAAGAACCAGGATTCGTTTAGCCTCCTCATTCATGGGAGCCTCCCCATAATTTCGAGATCCATCCACCCAGAACCGAGGGCTTCCGGGGGAGCTCCTCCATCTGGGAAACGGCATAATGGACACAGCCTAATACGGAGGCAAAACGCGCGCCCTCCCCTTTGGTGGAAATTCCGATACTATCCTACAATTTCCCAATTTGAGCTGGCGCGTTAAAAACCTGCCGCGCGAGATCCGCGGCTCCTTCCATGGCGGACCCCCCCCCGGTGAGCATGATGCCCGCACTGAGCACACCGGAGAGTCCGCGCTCTTCAATCTGATCGGCAATCAGACGGAAGGTTTCTTCCATCCGCGCATGGATGATGATGTGCAGCGCGGAGGAGCGCACGACCCGTCCGCTGAATCCGCCCTCGGCCGGAATGGAAATATTTTGCTCTCTATCCATTCGATTGAGCACCGCACTGCCAGCCTCTTTTTTGAGTGCTTCGGCCTGCCGACGATTGATGCTCAGCCCGCTGCAAATATCGGCGGTGATATGATCGCCGCCCACGGCGATCGATCCGGCGAGCCTCACCAGTCCGGCATTGTAGACGAGGAAGTCTGTGGTTCCACCGCCCAAATCGATCACGACCGACCCGGCGAGTTTCTGCTCGGGGGTCAGCACGGCGAGTGCGGAGCAGAAGCCGCTGAATGCGGCATCTGCGCACGTGACGGGGACATTCTGCATCAGTCTCTTCAAGTTCTCAACCGTCGGGCGGCGGCCATGAATGAGCATCATTTCAACTTTCAAATCCTCGGCCGGCATGCCGACGGGATTGACAACGCCTCCCCGTCCGTCGACTTCAAAGTTCTGCTGAAGGGTATGCAGGCGTACGCGATCGTCGGACAATGGAATTTTGCGGGCCACCTCGAGTGCGTGCTCAACATCCTCCGTTGAGATTTCGCCGCCAACCTCTTCATACATATTGAGAACCGGGATCCCCGCCCGGTGAAGGCGGCTTTCCACCTGCCCGCCGGAAGCGGCCAGATAGATTCGCTCGCCGATGGATCGGTGGGCGTTGGCCTCTGCGGTTTCGAGCGCCCGCCGGACGGATTCGAGTGCGAGCTCAAACTCGATAATTTCGCCTTTACGTACTCCGCGCGATTCGCACTCGCCAACCCCCACCACCATCAGGACGTTATCTTCACGCACTTCTCCCATTAACACCTTAACGGTCGTGGTGCCGATCTCCAGAGCGGTGATAAACGGTGCGGTCATACGGGGAAAATCCTTACCAATAGGTCGTCGGAACGTTAATTCCATCCGGAACAAGGTCTACCGTTTTCACACGATCTCCCTGGTCACGGGCCATCTGCATCACGCGAACGAGACGGATCAGTTTTTCGCGGGCCGAATGGCGCGGGAACTGAGCCGTGACCTCATCATTTAACTCGGCCCGGATAAAGTCGGAGTAATGTAAATTAAACCTCTTGAACTTGATTTTGGAGCCGAGGCCAAGGGAATCTGCTGTAGAAAGGAGGTCCAGAACATACTGCACGCCGGAATCCTCCAACTGCTCACCGGGGCGTAATTTGTCAAGTTGGAGTCCGTCAATTAATGGCAGGGACTGGCCGGTTCGTGTCGCAGGCAAGACGACCCCGTGGCGATCCAGAAGGAAGGGAAGCCCGCGACGGGTCCAGCGGATTTGCGCCAATGCATCGCGCTCAACCACTTGGATCATCAGTGTGTCGGGCAATTTGCGCTGAATACGAATGGATTCAATCAGAGGAACGGAAGAAAGGTTTTTTCGCACAGCCTTGAAGTCAACGGCAAACAGATTGACTCCCTGCGGGATATCTGCATAGGCCAACAGCTTGGCAGTAGAGAGTCTTCCATCCGAAGTGATGTTGATCTGCTTGTGCTTAAAGCGTGGATTGCGAGAGAAGAGGAAAGATCCGCCAAGGGAAACAAGCTGATAAAGACCAAAGAGAATGGCACCCAGGAGCAGAAGGAGGAAAAGAACGGCGAGACCGCGCCGGGCGAAAAGACCCTGAGAAGAGTTGGTTTTACTGTAATATTTGCGTTTTTTTTTCTTTTTCGCCGCCATCATCCACCCTCCGTCACTACTGCACCCGTTTATAGCGAAGCCGTTCGCATGATTCGATCACAAAGCGCAGGAAAGTCGATTCCTGCGGCTGCAGCCGCCTTGGGAAGCAGGCTGTGGGTGGTGAAGCCGGGAATCGTGTTGAGCTCCAGAACAAACAGCTCCCCCGCCGGTGTCATCCGGAAATCGACTCGCCCAAAGCCGCAGCAGTCGAGTGCCTCGAAGGTTTTAAGAGCCATCTGCTGCATCTCGTCGGCTTGTTCGGCATCGAGCTCAGCGGGAACCACATAGAGGGTACTGTCCACCTCATATTTTGCCGCGTAGTCGTACCAGCCGGTTGCCGTCACAATTTCAACCACGGGCAGGAGATCGCCATCGACCACACCCACCGTAAATTCACGACCCGGAATAAACTGCTGCACCAGCACGGCATCATCATGTTGAAACGCATCGGTCAGTGCGGGGATCCAATCCTTTTCTTCAAAAACCAGATGGCATCCTACACTGGAGCCCTCTCTCGGCGGTTTCACAGCCAGAGGAAGTGGAAGCGAGCGGATCTCTCCCTTTCTCAACGTTTCGCTCTCTGGAACCGGTATGTCGACGTTGCGGAGGCACCTTTCCGTTAGAATCTTATCAAATGCGATCCGGCTAGCCTCCACACCGGAACCGGCATAGGGAAGCCCCAGCTCTTCCAGACGCGCCTGCGCACCGCCATCCTCACCAAAGGTTCCATGTAACGCAATAAACACGGCCTCAACCCCCTCGGGAAGATCAAACTCCGGCGAAATAACATCCACCTCGACGACGCTGTATCCGGCCATGCGAAGCCCAGCGGCAACCGCCTCGCCAGACGCCAGCGACACCTCGCGCTCAGCCGAAAACCCGCCCTTCAATACAGCAATATTTTTAAATTTCCCCATTCCTATATTCCTTTTCCAAGCATTGAAAAATCCAACCCCTTTGATTTCCTCGCAGAGGCGCAGAGTTCGCGGAGAATATCGCTTTCTGGAAACCAAATGCCCTGCGGTCTCTGCGCCTCTGCGAGGGAGACGTTCCATGTAGATGTTTTAGTGTCCCCCACATCTCTTGTGTAATAAGTTTTTGTGATGCACTTTATTTCAAAGCAAAGTCGCAGACGATCGGGAGGTGATCGGAGAGAAGAATTTTCGGCATCCAGCAACGTTCAATTTCAATGCCGGGACTGTAGAAAATGAAATCGAGATGTCGTTTGGGTCTCCAGCTTGGAAAGGTGGGCGAATTGGCAGCATGGGCATTTTTCAGGCCGGTTGCAGCAAGAAAGAGACGCACCTCCTGCTCGCCCCAAAGCGCATTGAAATCGCCCGCGACCACACAGGGTTTTTCGATGGTTTGGAGCAGGTCGTAGAGATCGCCGAGCTGGCGATGGCGCAGCCGGGATCCGAGCGGAAGGTGGAGAAGGAAAAAAACGACATTCTCCATTTCGAGTTCAATGAGAAGCCGCTTCATTCCGCTATCGAAATAATGAAAGGTTTCTTTGTGGTCGCTGTCGCGCACCACAAATGCGTTCCCCTGATGGCTCAATACCGGAATCCGACTGGTCAGTGATTTTTCGGCGTACTTCGAGCGATAGACATGATAATGGCCCAGCCTTTCCGCCAGGATTTCCGCCTGATTCATGCGGGATGTCCGGTAGGAGCCGGCATCCACCTCTACCAGTCCCGCCACATCCGGATTCAGCTCATGCAGAAAATCACCGATCTGTCCGAGGGTTCGCCCATTGCGTTTCAGGTAGCCGGAAAACGGCGAATGCATTTTTCCGCCGCCCGTTCCGTATCGGATATTGTAGAGCACAAACCTCATAAACAACCATGGCGTATTGGGTGGAGGGAATCTTGATTTATTGAATGCTCCATCAGGCTTCTCCTTTGTTTACCCATTCTGTCATTCTTTCGATATCTCCAGCTCCAATAATAAGCAGAACATCCCCCCGGCGCAACTCATGATTAATATCCTTCCACGCCATTTCTAAGGTTTGAAAACTTTTCACCTCAGGAGGCTCGGACGCTGAAAACTTTTTCAGCAAATCCTCGGTTGTTCCGCCTTTCAGAGGCTCTTCAGAGGCTGCGTAAACAGGTACAAGCCATAGTTTTTCCACTCCCTGGAAAGCGGGCGGAAAATCGGAGCCCAGCGCCAGAGTACGCGTATAGCGATGGGGCTGAAAAACACCGAACAGACGGGTGGGCTTCAGGGTTTCGAGTGCGGTGTCGATCAGTGCGCGAATTTCGGTCGGATGATGGGCATAATCGGAAATCACGGTGTATTCGCCGTCAAACACCACCTCAAAACGCCGCCTGATCGGCTTTAATGCCGCCAGCCTTTGATAGATTTCTCCCTCTTGCACCCACTGCGTACAGACCTCAAATGCAGCCATTGCATTTAATTGGTTATGACGGCCTGGCAGTGAAACTTGAAACTTGAAACCTGAAATTTGAAAACCGTACGGCACGGCTTTGGCATTTTGGGAACATAACCGGGTGGCCACCGGGTCTTCGGCGCAGTAAATAATTTTCCCGGAGGTGTTCTGGATAAATTTTTTGAAACATTTTTCGACGGCTTCGGCGTTTTCGTGGTGTTCCATATGGTCATATTCGACATTGGTGATCACCGCAATATCGGGATGATAATTGGCGACGGTACCATCGCTCTCATCGGCCTCGACCACCATGATCTTCCCATCGCGTGCCACCCCGTCAAACCCCTCCACTTCGCCCCCGATGCAATAGCCGCAATCGAGGATCTGAGCAATCATGGAGGCGGTGGTGGTTTTACCGTGCGTGCCGCTGACCGCGATGGTGAAGCGGTCTCGGAGCAATACCGGGAGCACCTCGCCGCGGCGACTGACCGGTACGCTTGCATTTTTCACTTCAGGATGATCGTCCGGCACGGCGGTGGTGCGGATCACCCACTCGATCCCTTTCAGATGAGAGAGGTCGTGACCAGAGAGCACCTCGATGCCCTTCTCCCGCAACCACCGGGTCTGGCGGTTTTCCTGTGTGTCGCAGCCACTCACTTGATGGCCGCGCTTTTGCAGCAGGAGAGCGAGACCGGCCATGCCGATCCCGCCGATTCCAAGCAGGTGAATCCGGCGAGGCAAGGAGAGAAGCCTTGCAATGGCTTGAGCAGACAGGAGTGTCTGCTCCACATGTGAGGCAGACACTCCTGTCTGCCTGTTGCTCCCCCATTTTTTTATTTCTGCACACATTGTTCGACCAGCTCCGCAAGTTTTTCGGCGGCAGTAAGCGCGTCGCTGCACGCGGCATGCTCGCGCATTTTTCTGAGCCGATCCGGGTCTTCTATTTGCGCACGAATATAATCGGCCAGCCACTTTACCGTGCAGTCGGCCTCCTGAATCAGATCGGCCGCGCCGAGCTTTTCAAGCGCGTGTGCGTTAGCGGTCTGATGGTCACCGGCGGCGTATGGATAAGGAATCAGCAGAGCCGGAACGGCGAAAACTCCCAGTTCCGCACAGGTAGAAGCTCCGGCACGGCAAATGGCCAAATCCGCAGTCTCATAGAGAGCAGCCATCTCCTGAACAAATTCAAAAACCTCTGCATTCACGCCCGCATCCGCATAGTGCATCCGGACGCTCTCTGCATCGGCGGGACCGGTTAGATGGGTGATTTGGAAGTTGGAATTCGACACAGTGGAAACCAGAGAGGCCGCGGCCTCAGGTAGCAGCGTATTAATTGAGTGAGCCCCGGCGGACCCCCCCATCACTAAAAGAGAAAAACCTTCCTTCGGAATTCGAGATTCCTTGTTCGATATTCGTAATTCCTCTCTTAACGGCATTCCTGTCTGGACAACATTCAACCTTTTCAGGTGATAGCGACTCTCCTCAAAACAAATACCAACCGCAGCGGCTCGACCGGCCAGAAGGCGCACGGCTTTTCCGGGCACCGCATTGGCTTCATGGAGAACAACCGGAATGCGCAACAGACTTGCGGCCAGGCAAGGGCCGATCGACGCATAGCTGCCCATAGCTAACACAACATGAGGGCGGTGACGAATCATGGCAATTAAACAACGTATCACCGCCAGTCCAATGCGGAAAGCCGTCAGCAGGGAACGGAGCGGACCAAACTGGAACCCCTCGGTTGGGATCGTGACGACTCGCCCCTTCCATCCCTGAAGCGCGGTGTGTTCCACCCCCTTCCCGGCGAGCCAGAGCGTGACGTGGTGGCCGCGGTCACGCAGAGCGCGGGCGGTTGCCAGACCGGGAAAAATGTGTCCGCCGGTTCCGCCGCAAGCGACGGCGATATGGAGTTTATTTTTCATGATTCCGTAATTCGTAATACGTGATACGTAACCCTAAGAAGACTCTCTTTTCCAATTACGAATCACTCGTTACGCATTACGGTACGGTTTCTGTGACGTTTTTCAATGCTCTTTGTCTGAACTGTTTGCACAAGCAGATCTATAGTTCAGCCGCTCAAGAGTCCTTGTTTTTGGAGTTCCTTCGCAAGCAAAAGTGAGCCGGTGAAGCAAAGGACTCTCTTTTTAGCGGTTGCGACCCACTCGCGGGCGGGCTGCAGGGTTTGAATCGGCTCAACATCTAGCCCCGCAGCGTCCCCGATCTCCGCGATTTTTTCGGCGCTCATGGCCCGCTCACCGGGAAGAGTGATCGCCCATGCCTTTTTGACTGCGGGCGCAAAACAGTTCAGGATACCCTCCACATCTTTGTCCTTCATGAAGGCAAAAACAAAGCCGTTTTCAAATGTTGGAAAAAGTTCTTCTACGGTCTGGGCCAGGACGGTAGCGGCATTGGGGTTATGGGCTCCGTCGAATAGAATGGGCGGCTTCAAAGAGAGCGTCTGAAAACGCCCCGGCCACCGGACGGTCTCAAGACCTTTTTTCATGTTCAGGCGAATCGTTTCGATATCGGCAAGATCGACAAGCGTTGCAACGGCAATGCCACAGTTTTCGAGCTGAAAGCTTCCACCAAGCGGTAGATGAATGGTGCGATAATCTGTACCGCTCGCCTCAATATCAATGAGCTGGTCAGTGCGCCGGGTTTCCAGTATTTGGACAAAAACCGCTTCTTCGCTTCCGAGAATCGGGGCGTTTTTTTCAGCAGCCTTTTTGTAGATAACCGCTTCGGCCTCGACGGGCATCGGGCCGCAAATGACAGGCACCCCCTCTTTGATGATGCCGGCTTTTTCCCCGGCTATTTCTGCGAGGTCGGCTCCTAGATAGTCCGCATGGTCCAGAGCAATCCGGGTAATGACAGACAGAAGGGGCTGCACCACGTTGGTGGAATCCCAGCGACCACCCATCCCGGTTTCGATCACTGCGTAGTCGACCTGCTCGCGGCGGAAATACTCAAAGGCCATTGCGGTGGAGATTTCAAAGAAGGTGGCGGACCGAAGTTCGAGATGTTGCGCGGCGGTCTCAACATCCGAAATCAATGTTTCGAGTCGGTCATTGGAAATCGCCTGTCCGCTGATGCGGAACCGTTCGTTAAAATGGAAGAGATGCGGCGAAGTGTACAGACCGGTCTTGAACCCGGATGCGCGAAGGACGGACTCGATCATTGCGCAAACCGACCCTTTACCATTGGTTCCAGCGACATGAATGACCTTCAACTCACGATGCGGATTACCGAGCTTTTCGAGCAAGGCGATGGTGACGTCTAGGCTGGGCTCAATTCCCAATGCGGTGCGTTTAAACAACGCCTCTACCGAGCTTTTCAGGTCGGGCATAATCAATGGTCCATCATGTAGTCGAGAACGGTCGAAAGGCGCTCTTTGAGTTCTTTGCGGGGAACGACCATATCGATCAGGCCATGTTTCTCGAGAAACTCGGCGCGTTGGAAACCATCCGGCAAATCCTGCTGTGTGGTTTCTTTGATGACACGCGGCCCGGCAAACCCGATGAGCGCACCGGGCTCGGCGACGATGACATCACCGAGGGTTGCATAACTGGCCATAACGCCTGCCATGGTCGGATGCGTTAGAACAGGAATATACGGAAGACCAGCATCTGCATGGCGGGCAAGCGCAGCACTGGTTTTTGCCATCTGCATGAGGCTATAGAGCCCTTCATACATCCGGGCGCCCCCCGAGGCGCAGACGATGATGCAGGCGCGCTTTTCAGCCGTACAGCGTTCGATCTGGCGAGTAATTTTCTCGCCGACGACGCTGCCCATGCTGGCACCGAGAAATTTGAAATCCATGACGCTCAGACCCATCGGATGTCCATTGAGTTCTGCGGCACCGGCGGTGACCGCATCTTTGAACCCGGTTTTTTTCTGGTTGGCCTTGAGCTTGGCGACGTAGGAATCTTTCCCCGTAAACTTAAGCGGATCCTTGGAGACCATGCGGGTATCCCACTCAATGAACGTTCCCTCGTCGGCGATCATATGGATACGTTCCAGACGGGGCAGCATGAAGTGATGCCCACAAACCGGGCAGACCTGCAGATTTTCGCCCAGTTCCTTTGCATAGATGGTTTCGTTGCAGCCGGGACATTTTTCCCAGAGTCCATTGGGCACATCGCGCTTGCGAACCTGAGCATTTGCAAATTTTTTCTTACCAAAAAGTAAAGCCATAATTAACCCCTGAAATGATGAAATGGCGGGTGGAATAACAGGAAAAAAGAAACGCCACTTCCCGTCGTATGATATTCCACTGTTCCACTATTCCATCGTTATTTTATCCTCTTGCCACCGTCACCACATGAACCGTTGCCGCACCGCCCTTTTTCAGCGCGTTGGCGCAGGCATTGACCGTGGCACCCGTAGTCATTACATCATCCACCAGTAAAATTCGTTTACCATCCAACCGGGAAAAAAGCCCGACCCGAAAAGCTCCACATACGTTAGCGGCACGCTGTGGGGCTGTCAAACCCGTTTGGGTGGTGGTTGGTCGAATGCGCCGACCCGCCGTTCCCGCAAAGGGCTGGCGCATTCGACGGGCCAACGCCGTGCCAAGGAGCGCAGACTGGTTGAAGCCGCGCTCACGGCGGCGGACAGGATGGAGCGGAACGGCAGAAACACAATCAAACTCCAGATCAGAATATTCGGCTCGAACGCAGGCAAAAAGAAGTGCGGACAGATCGCGGGCAATCCAGACGGCCTTTTTATATTTCAGATCGCGAAGCGCAGCACCGACAGCACCTTCATAACGCACGGCCGAACGGGCTCTGTCAAAGGCAGGGGGTTCCCGCGAGCAGGCGAAGCAGAGGTAGTCGTGCTGCACATCGCCCGCCACCGGATCACCGCAACAAACACAAAATGGCGGATCAACCTTCGGGGTATCAGAAAGACAATCCCAGCAAAAGTGCGGGAGCGCTTCCGGGGAAGAGGTTCCGCAGTGCAGACAGTTACGAGGATAGAGCCAATCGAACATGGGATCAGAATGCAATAAAGAAGCGGTCATCTCAATGATCAACTAAACAGACAACGGCCTCGAAGCCGAACCTGCGTGCCAGACAATGACTATTCGGTTTTAAACGCTCTGTTTTTTCGCTGTTTGGTTTTTGACAAGGGCTCCGCCCTCCTCTACTTTATGCGCTTTCCAGATGCAAAGCCTGCGTCCCCACCCTTTCGGGAGAAGGTTCAATGAGCTGGGAAACTCCTCTTTGGAGGGCCGGTAGCTCAGTTGGTAGAGCATGTGACTTTTAATCACAGGGTCCTGGGTTCGAGCCCCAGCCGGCTCACTCTTTCAGATCAAAACATTCTCCCCGACCGGGGCACTCCATTTGGACACAAAAAAACCGCCCGGCCTTTCGGTCGAGCGGTTTTCACCACAAGGTCAGGTCAATTATTTGATGCTGAACTTTTTAGAGATGGCTTCTTCAGCTTCCATCCAATAGCCGGCGGAACCATTTTTGTTGTCGTCATTCTGCGCAGCGAAATACGCAGCCTCAGTGACCATCGAGTAAAACTTCTCTTTATTGACGACTATTTTTTTTGCGGTCGCCTTTTTGGCCGGGGCTTTTTTCGCAGGGGCTTTCTTAGCGACTGCTTTCTTCGCAACGGCCTTTTTGGCCGGGGCTTTTTTTGCTGTTGTTTTTTTGGTAGCCATTTTTCTCTCCTCAATTCAGTTTTTCTGCCGGCCTTTTGCCATGCAATTTCGGGGACTGTAATTTTCCTGCGACTAAAAGCAACTCTATTGTTTCCCTATATTCATCTTCCTTAAAAGGCGCTTTTACTGCATTCGGAAATATGATTCCATCTCGCCTGATTTTAAATGGAAGAACAATCATGAAACAAAATACCCTCTCCTTTGAAAAACAACTTTCCGACTGGTGCGCCAACACCTTTGCGACCTGCTTCCCTGACTCCGATCTCAGCACCTTTACCCTTGGGGTCACCCCAGGGAAAAACGAACAGTTCGGCGACTACCAATGCGAAGCCGCCATGAAACTTTCTAAAAAGCTTCGCACCAATCCTCGAGCAATCGGTCAGGCATTCATTGATCATGCGGTCCTCCCCGGCCTGATTGAGAAAATCGAAATTGCCGGGCCAGGCTTTATCAATATTTTCCTAAAAAATGAAGGCATTTCCATCCAGCTCACCGACATGCTGACCGACGAAAATCTCGGGCTTCCAAACAAAGGAAACAACCAAACCGTCCTCATCGACTATTCCAGCCCCAACATCGCCAAACCGATGCACATTGGCCATATCCGCTCGACGGTCATCGGCAACTCCATCGACCGCCTCTACCGTGCGCTCGGCTACAACGTCATTGCCGACAACCACCTTGGCGACTGGGGAACCCAATTTGGGCTCATTATTCTCGGCTACCGCGAATTCGCCGATCACGATGCGCTTAAAACCGCGCCGGTTGAAGAACTCGAACGCATCTACGTCGAAAGCTACAACCGCTCCAAAGAGGATGGCACTTGGCGCGACCGCGCCAAGGCCGAACTCGTTAAACTCCAGCAGGGCGACAAAGAAAACCGTGCACTTTGGGCCACATTCATTCAGCTCACTCTCAGCGAATTTAATAAAATATATAAACGCCTTGATGTCTCCTTCGACCTCTACCGAGGCGAAAGTTTTTATAACGACGACCTTGCCAAAACCGTTGAAAAACTCGAAATGGCCGGACTCTCTGAAGAGTCCGACGGCGCATTGATCTGCAATCTCGAAGAGGATGGCCTCGCCGTCGCCATCGTCCGTAAATCCGACGGGGGCTACAACTACACCACCACCGACATCGCCACCGTCGCCTCACGCACTGAAGAGTTTTCTCCTGCAGAAATCATCTATGTCACCGATGAGCGCCAGCAGTTGCACTTCAAGCAGTTCTTCCACATCTGCAAACAACTCGGCATTGAAACCAAACTCACTCATATCTGGTTTGGCCTCATGCGTCTGCCCGAAGCCACCTTCTCCACCCGCGAAGGAAATGTAATCAAACTCGAAGCCCTGCTTGACGAAGCGGAAGCCCGCGCCCTCGAAGTCGTCAAAGCCTCCAGCCCCGACATGGATGAAACACAGCAAAAAGAGGTCGCCCGCGCCGTTGGCATCGGTGCCATCAAATACACCGACCTCAGCCAGAACCCACAGAGCCTCGTCACCTTCACCTGGAAAAAAGCTCTCGCCATGGACGGCAACTCCGCCCCCTACCTTCAATACGCCTACGCCCGCATTGCCTCCGTCCGCGACAAATATGCCACGAAGTTCCCCGGCATCAACCCCGACGAATTCCCGATCAAACTGACCGAAGAACAGGAGCGCCGACTAGCCTTGAAGCTCATCCGCTTCCCCTCAGCTGTTGAATCCGCCGCCCGACTTCATCGCCCGAGCGTCATGGCCGACTATCTCTACGATCTCAGCCAGGCCTACAGCTCCTTCTACCAAAACGTCCCCTTCCTCAAAGCCGAACAAGGCCCGCGCGAAAGCCGCATCCGCCTCTGCACTCTCACCGCGTCCGTTCTGAAAAAAGGACTCTCCCTTCTCGGTATTGAAACCCCCGAGAGGATATAGGCCATAGGCTATAGACTTTAGGCTTTGGGAAAGATTCCTCGCAGAGGCGCAGAGCACGCAGAGATTTTCCAAGGTTCGGAAGAATTTTGACCGCGAAATACGCGAATAAACGCGAATTTTCCAATGCTTGGAAAACTCGTTGTCACCCACGCCCTAATCTGCTAAAAAACGGTATTGCATCTGTTTACATACTTGCAGTGCCAAAGCAACAAACTCTGGAATTTGGAAGATGACCACTTCACACCCGCCTCAAAAACCTTTGGGGGGTTACTCCGGTTCACCGTGAAGGCTCACCATGAACGGCTCACTCGGAGAGTTCGCCCTACCTTTTGATTTTGAAATTTAGAGGTGGGGCGACGTCTCCGACGGAGCCAGGTCTCTGACGATAAGTTTTTCTGCCATTCCCCTTATCCCTTCGTTCTCTTTGTTGCCTCTATGCAATCCTCTCTGGTGCTTCCGCGGTCATCACTTTCCAATGCTTGGAAACTTTTCGGTCGTTTTTTCCCACCCTTGGAAAACCCTCTGCGATCTCTGCGCCTCCGCGAGGAATCTCCCGCCCCTTTAGCTTCCATTGCTTTTCGTTTGCATGAATTAGTGGTTAAAGCTCAGCCGGGCGGCGTGTTGACAAAAGGCACACAATGTCATACCATCCTGTTGTGAAGGTGATTAACTGGAATCCGAAAAAGAATGAGTGGCTAAAGAAAAATCGCGGGGTCTGTTTTGAACAGGTTGCAACCATTCTTGAGCAGGATGATGAGGTGGCGGGTTTTGAGCATCCGAACCAAAAGAAGTATCCAGGGCAGAGAATCATCGTTGTTGAAATCGATAACTATGCCTATGTGGTTCCATGCATTGAAACGAGCAAAGAAACATTCCTTAAGACCATAATCCCCAACCGCAAGGCAACGAAAAAATATTTGAGGTGAATTATGAAAAACGATCCTATGAAAAACCCTATGCTGGACGCAGAAGAAAAAGAACTGCTCGAATCGGTCGAGCGGGGGGAGTGGGTACCCGTTAAAGATATGGATAATTGGCGCACTGAGTTGCGCGAATCCGCGCGCAACACCCTGCGTAAAAACAAACGAATCAATATCCGACTCTCGGCCAAGGATCTTGGAGACATCCAGACAGCGGCCATAGAGGAAGGCATTCCCTACCAGACGTTGATTTCGAGCATCATCCACAAATATGCCAGCGGAGCACTAATTGACCGTAGAGCACTAGTTATTCATGAAGCGCCCGCACCCTACAAAGTCAGCACTGATAAAAAGGGAAAGTAATCCCTGTATGAGCATCGAGAAACGGCTCAAGGGGATGGGCGACAAAAGGGTCAGAAATTTTTTATCCGTGCACCCCCGTGTTCATTCGTGGTTAAACTATCCCAATGAACGCATTTAAAGCATACGATATTCGAGGTGTTTACGGGCGTGATTTTAATGCAGATGATGTGGAACGGATCGGCTTTTTTCTTCCAAAGCTACTGAACGCCGCCCGGGTGCTGGTTGGGCGCGACGACCGCACCAGCTCGCCAGAGGTGTTCGAAGCACTCTGCAATGGCATCACTTCTGCAGGTGCGGATGTGGTTTCGATCGGGCTGGCCACCACGCCCACAATCTATTTTGCAACCGCCACCAAGGGGTTCGATGCCGCCGTACAGATCACGGCATCGCACAATCCGCCCGAATACAATGGGCTTAAGGTCTGCCGAACGGGCGCCCTACCCGTCGACTATTCTACCGGTCTGGCCGATCTTGAGCGAATGTGTAAGGGCGATAGGATTCCTGATGAAAAGCTCGGGAGCATTTCAGAAATCGATGTGCGCGGTGAGTACCTCGATTTTCTGCGGAAATATCTGCCCGATCTTTCCGCGCTGAAAATCGGTATCGATTGCTCCAATGGCATGGCCAGCCTGCTCATCAAGGAGCTGCTCGGCAATCAACCGAAGTACATATACGATGAAATCGACTGCACCTTTCCCAACCATCCGCCCAATCCGCTCGATGAAAAAAACTGTGCCGACCTGAAAAAGCTGGTGAAAGACAACGGGCTCGACCTGGGACTGATTTTTGATGGCGATGCCGACCGGGTAATGTTTATTGATGAACAGGGTCGCTATGTGCAGCCCGATCTGATTACTGCGGTACTGGCCGAATATTACCTCACCAAAAAACCGGGACGCGTCTTACACGATGTCCGCACCTCTCGAGCCGTCGACGAACGGATCCGAGAGCTCGGTGGCGAGCCGCACATGTGGAAAGTCGGCCACTCGTTCGCTAAACAAAAAATGCGCGAGCTCGACTGCATCGTCGGCGGCGAGCTGGCTGGCCACTACTACTTCCGCGACTTTTTCTACTGTGACTCAGGAATGCTCACTGCGCTCATCATTTTGAGCATTGCCGCCAAACTCAAGAGGAAGGGGGAAACGTTTTCAAGCACGATCGACGGGCTGCGGCACTATGCCAGTTCCGGCGAGTTGAATTATCACATCGAGGAAAAAGATGCCGCCACGGCTGCGCTGGTGGAAACCATGACTGCAGCGGAAAAACCGGAAGCTGTGTATGACATGGACGGGTACCGGATTGAATTCGCGAAGTGGTGGTTTAACGTCCGCACATCTCAAACCGAGTCTTACCTCCGCCTGCTGATCGAGGCCGACAGCGATGCCCTGCTCGCCGAAAAACGCGCCGCCATTGAGGCGATCCTGAAGCCCTTCATTTAAGCTTTCCAACCATCGGAAAAAAGAAAGCGGGATGTCCCAAACTCTGGAAAATCCCGCTTTCGCGTGGAGCGTTTTGAACGACGCGCCTACCGGCGCTGATTGCCTCCTCC
>JAUXCB010000245.1 GCA_030619095.1 Verrucomicrobiota bacterium
ATCTCTGGAATCAAGATTCATAACCTTCACATTATGAAGGGAACCGAGTTTGCTGAGACAATGCCGCCCGTACTGAATCACTGGAAATACGCTGAAGGGCTGATCGATTTCCTCCGTCGCATTCCCGCCGAACTTCCGGTGATGCGTATTTCCACCGACACGCCAGACGACCAATTGGTCGCCCCGCACTGGCATCTCGAAAAGGGACAGTTCCTCAATTACGTGATCCAGCAAATGACGATGAGAGAGATCACCCAAGGGGATCAATGTGGAAGAGGCTTCCAGCCTCTGGCCAGCGGCAGGGATGCCGCTTCCACAATACCGGTCATCACTGACGACGGCAGTGTGACCTTTTTCAGCGAAGACTGGAAAGAGCACTATCACACCAAAGCGGGTGCACGGCTGGAGGCGGACAAAAAGTTTGTTGAGCCATCCGGGCTGGCTGAAAAATTGAAGACCTCCAACATCAAACTTCTCGACGTCTGTTTCGGGCTCGGCAACAACTCGCTGGCCGCGCTCTGCGCACAAAGAGCAGACAAGAGTGTCTGCTCCACCTGTGAGGCAGACACTCCTGTCTGCCCGCCGCACCAGTTGGATATCACCGCGCTTGAAATGGACAAACGCGTCGTCCGCGCCGCAGCCGAACACTTCCAACCCTTGGAAACCGACCCCGTCGACTGGAAAAAGGTTCTATCAGAGCTCCTCCAACATTCCACATTTCAAAGCGAAGCAAAAACCCCGACCCTTCGGGGCCACAGTTCACAGTCCACCCTCTCCCTCCAGTGGGGCGATGCCCGCTGGCTGATTCAAAAGCTTGAAGACAACCTCTTTGACGTTGTCTTTCACGATCCGTTTTCGAGCCAGCACTGTCCCGAGCTATGGACGGTGGAGTTTTTCAAGCAGCTTCATCGCGTGATGAAGCCGGACAGCGCGCTACTGACCTACTCGTCGGCCCTGCCCGTGCGCGGTGCAATGCGCGAAGCGGGGTTCTTCATTGCCGAAACCGAGCCGGGTCAACCAATGGGCAATGGCACGATCGCCTCGTTGCAAAAAGAAACGCTCACCGGTTTTCCACACATTGGAAAACTCGACGAGCGTCGTTCCATCCCCTATCGGGATGAGTACCTTTGCGCCACCTCCAAAGCGATTCTCCGCCAGCGGCAGAAATCCATTGAAGAAAAAGTAAATCCAGATTGACGATCGACAATCTGGATTTACCGTTTTCACGGCTTGGAAAACGCGATGAGGACATCGCGTCTACGTTTTACTCGGTAGCTTTTTCTTCCTGCTTCATGCCTTCGGCTTGATGAATTTTGGGCAGGTTGACTTTGAGGTGCAGTTCGCGCAGCTGGGTGAAGTCGACTTCGCCGGGCGCGTTCATGAGCAGGTCTTCGGCCTTCTGGTTCATCGGGAAGGCAATAACTTCGCGAATGTTTGGCTCGTCGGCAAGCAGCATGACGATGCGGTCGACTCCGGGAGCAATTCCGGCGTGCGGCGGCGGACCGTACTGGAACGCGCGGTAGAGGGCCGGGAATTTGGATTCGACGACTTCTTTACCATAACCGGCGATTTCGAAGGCTTTGATCATCAACTCGGGGCTGTGATTCCGAACCGCGCCGGAAGAGAGCTCTGTGCCGTTGCAGACAATGTCGTACTGGTAGGCCAGAATATCGAGCGGATCTTTGTTGAGCAGGTCGTCCATGCCGCCCTGCGGAATGGAGAACGGGTTGTGGGAAAATTCCACTTTTCCGTCATCGTCAAGCTCGTACATGGGGAAGTCGACAATCCAACAGAAGCGGAAGACATCTTTTTCGAGCAGGTCGAGCTGGTTTCCGAGTTCCGTGCGGACATGACCCCCGATGTTCCATGCACCTTTAAGGGTGTCGGCGATAAAGAACATGGTGTCGCCGTCTTCGACGCCGCCGAGTTCTTTGAGCGCAGCGATTTCTTCGTCGGAAAGGAATTTGGCGATCGGGCTTTTCACTTCGCCGTTGATCCAACTGATGTAGCCAAGGCCTTTGGCACCGACGGACTGCGCGAATGCGATCATGCCGTCGAAAAACTTGCGGGATCTGTCGGCGCATCCTTTAACGGCGATGGTTTTGACGACCCCGCCCTTTTCTACCACGCCCGCAAAGGCTTTGAAGCCGCAGGTGCGGAATATTTCGCTGGCATCCTGAATGATGAGCGGGTTGCGCAGATCGGGTTTGTCGGTTCCATATTGTTCCATGGCTTCGAGGAACGGAATGCGGACGAACGGTGTCGCGTCCACTTTCTTGTCGCTGAACTCGGAAAAAATGGCGGCCAGAAGCTTTTCGTTGACCTCGAAGACATCGTCCTGCGTGGCAAAGGCCATTTCCATATCGAGCTGATAGAACTCGCCGGGCGAGCGGTCGGCGCGGGCATCTTCATCGCGGAAGCAGGGGGCAATCTGGAAGTAACGGTCGAATCCGGAGGTCATCAGCAGCTGCTTGAACTGCTGCGGGGCCTGCGGGAGCGCGTAGAACTTGCCGGGGTGCACACGGCTCGGCACGAGGTAGTCGCGCGCGCCTTCCGGCGAGGAGCTGGTCAGGATCGGGGTCTGCATTTCCATGAAGCCTTCGGCGGTCATCAGTTCGCGCATGCGGGCAATCACTTTGGAACGCAGCACGATGTTGTCGTGCAGGCTTTTTCGACGCAGGTCGAGAAAA
>JAUXCB010000140.1 GCA_030619095.1 Verrucomicrobiota bacterium
CCGACCGAAACCGTCTACGGAATCGCCTGCGACCCCGCCCACCTCGAAAAAATCTATGCCGCCAAGGAGCGCGACCGCGGCAAGCCGATCGCGCGGCTCGCCGCCAGCCTCGAACAGGTCGAGGCACTCGGTGCAAACTTCGGGAAAAACGGCCGCGCACTGGCAGAGAAATACTGGCCCGGCCCGCTGACCCTCGTGCTCAACACCCCGGAGGGGCCGACCGGCTTCCGCGTGCCGGATCACGAAGTGCCCCTCGCACTCGCCCGCGCCTTCGGACGGCCCATCGCACTCACCAGCGCCAACAAAAGCGGCGGTGCAGACGCAACCTCCGCCCAGGAGGCATTCCAAATATTGGAAAACTCCGTTACCTTATTTCTAGATTCCGGCCCATGTATTTGGGAAATACCGAGCACCGTTGTCCACTGTTTGGAAAATGAAGTGAAGGTGCTGCGCGAAGGCGCCATATCAAAGTCGCATCTGATTCACCTTTAATACGAAATGGCTTGCTGAGCACCTGCGATCATCTAAAGTTCGGCAATTCGACCCCAATTTAAATCTTTAATACGAAAAGGTTCTTATGAAAAAAATTCTATTGCTTATCGCCCTGCTCTTCACCGGAGCCGCTGTATCCGCAGAAAATCTGGTTACAAACGGAGATTTTGAGAAAAAAACCCGGAAATGGAAGGGTGATTTGGATGCTGCTATTTTGGATGGCAACGGCGTGGGTGTCATTGAACTACACGAGAGAAAAACTCAAGAGTTCTCGCAGCAGTTTGATATCGACAAAGGCGTCTTTGAGGTGGGAATTACATTTAGATATAAACTGGGGGAGAATTCTGCCTGCAGAGGCTTCCAGCTGATATGTGAACGTCCGGACGGTTCCTATACCTATCGGGACATAAAGCTGAAAAAAAAGCCCGGCTGGCATACCTATCCCTGGAGTTTTTCGAGGTTCGAAGGTTTCAAAGATATCATTTTCAAGATCGAAGTTCGTCAAGGCAGCGGAACCATTTATTTTGACGACATCAGCATCGTCTCCCAATAATCAGCCCTTGAGCTTCAGCAAAACCTCCATGGATTGCTGCTGCATTTCAAGGACGCGCTTCGGCGAACCGGCCTCGTTGTAACAGCGAAACTCCGGCGCATTGCCGGACGGGCGCATGTGCAAAATTTCCAAGGTTTGGAACGTCACACGCAGGCCGTCCGTGCGGTCGACCGATTCAACCTCTCCAAACACCTCCCCGAAAGCGGCTTCAATGGCAGAAACCTTTTCGAACTGTGCCAGAATTTTGGCGCTCTCCTCGGTCGAGAAGTTTTGAATGCGATCGCTGGCGGTGAAGCGTTGCGGCAGACCAGAACGCAGGCCGGAGATCGTTTTTCCCTCTTGAATGGAGAGCAGGAGAATGCTCAGCACCGGCAACACGGCATCGCGTGTCGGCAAGGCCGTCAGCTCATTACCGAAAACGGTGAAGGCTGTGTTGGTGAGAAAACCGCCGTTAGCTTCGTAGCCGACCACCCCGGTGCGACCGGCCTTCACTGCGTCGTTCATTGAGGTGATTACGAACGGAGAGCCAATTTTTGTGCGGCGCACGTCGGCGAACCAACCGGTTTTTTCGAGTGCGGTGTTGCAACTAACAGGCGTGCTGACGGAGTCGGCACCGAGGTAGCGCGCAGCGAGGAGGCCGATGATATCGCCGCGCAACCACTCGCCGTTCTCATCGCTGAGCAGCGGTCGGTCGCTATCCCCATCGGTGGAAAGGATGGCATCAAATCCCTGTTCCGCCGACCACTGGCGGGCCAGCGCGACATCTTCTTCGCGGATGGCTTCGGTGTCGACGGGAATAAAGGTGTCAGAGAACCCGAGTGCGGTGACCTCCGCACCGAGACCGGAAAAGATTTTAACGAGCATTTCGCGCCCGACGGCGGAGTGCTGATAGATCCCGATTTTTTTTTCGGCGAGGCAGTTAGATGGAAAAACGTCAAGAGTCCGGGCCACATACGCCATACCGGCGGTCGGATCCTCGGCAGGCATTTCAAACAGTGTGTCGAGCTGTCCTTCGGGCACCTCGACAACCTGTGAAATGATCCCCGCCTCATCGGACTTCAGTACTTCGCCGGAGGCCTTGTTGAATTTGATTCCGTTGCGGTCGGAGGGGATGTGACTGCCGGTCACCATAATGGCTGGACAGCGGTTCTCTATGCCGTAGAGCGCGACGGCCGGGGACGGAACGCGTCCGCAGTTCATTGGGGTGTACCCCCTATCGGATGCGGCGCGGGCGACAGCGGTCATAATGCGGCCGGTCGAGGGGCGCAGATCACCGGCAATCGCGACGGTTCCTCCGCTTTTCTTCAGCTCCCCGGTCTGCTCAAGATATTGAAGGAATCCTTGCGTATAGATGTAGCAGATGAGGTCGGTCATTTCGTCAGCCAATCCGCGGGCTCCACTGGTCCCGAACTTCACCCCGCTACGCTGCATAACCTCTTTAATTTTAAATTTCATCCATCAGGATCCTTCACTAAAAAATCGTGCGCATTGAACACTATCGCCCCCAACTTGGCAATATATTCAGCGTCCGGTGGATTTTTATACGCCCGGTTTCGATGCCACTGCATGGGGTAGCATTCCAATCCCCTCCAACGGGCAGGTGCACGGGCACGGCACGGCATAAAGACCGGTCGATTACCAGCGAACCACCGCAGGGTTGATTTTCACAGAACGGTTGATGCGAGGGGCATTTTCCGGAATATCACCGATCCAATACAACCGCATCATTGTTTTCTATAAGAAAAAGGGTGGCGCGCAGGTCCCCCTCGGGGAACTATATTTCAACCACTCGAAGTTTGGATGGATCGACATCTACGACACCCCATGGCATGTTGACTCGCCATGCACCCCGCGTGAAGTCAGGAACCTCAACGCTTTGGCTGTCTTTGGCCGTGGACTTGACGCTCAGCGGGAAAATGCTGCTCCATGCGGCGGCATCGTACACATCCTGATCGAGCGGCAACCCATTTTTCAGGCAATATATGAGACGATAATCCATGATGAAGTCCATGCCGCCATGGCCGCCGACTTTGCGGGCGATATCACCCATAGTGCGGCTAAGCGGATGCTCATATTTGGCCTTTAATTCTTTCATCTGCTCATCGCTCTGCCACTTGTGATCCAGCGCAATGCGTTGCTTCGGCCACTTGCGGGCCATGCCCTTCGTGCCCTGAATCAAGTGGATACGACTGTAGGGACGCGGCGTGCTGACATCGTGCTGAACCATAATGGTTTCGCCACGGGCGCACTTGATCATGGTGGTGTTCATGTCGCCACGATAGTTCTCGAGGTCCGCATATTTATCGCGACCTTTTTCCTTCGCCCATTCAGTAAAGGCGGCTTCCTGACTCGACATCGAAACGAGGTGTTTAAAGCGATTGCCGCGGTTGATATCCATACACTGGGCCACCGGCCCAAGACCGTGAGTCGGATAGAGATTACCGCTCTTGCCATTGTTCTGCTTAAAGCGCCACTGGTCCTGATAATAGCCATTCTCATTGGCAATCAGCCCGCATAGCGCATGGATATAGGCCCCTTCCGCGTGGGTCAGCTCACCAAAGACACCCTGACGCACCATATTGAAGGTCTGAAGTTCAAAAAAGTCGTAGCAGCAGTTTTCGAGCATCATGCAATGCTTCCCGGTTTTCTCAGAAGTTTCAACCAGCTCCCAAGCTTCATCGATAGTAACCGCTGCAGGCACTTCTGTGGCGGCATGTTTGCCATTTTTCATGGCATAAACCGCCATGGGTGTGTGCCAGCGCCACGGCGTAACAATATAAATCAAATCAAGATCCATCTCGACCAACTTCATCCAAGCGTCTTGGGTTCCAAAAAATGACTTCGCTTTGCGTCGGCCAGCCTTGGCTAGAATTGTCTGCGATTTCTCAACCATCTCTTCACGCAGGTCACACAACGCAACAATTTCTACATCCCGAATCATCCCCAACCGTTTGACGGCACCCTTTCCGCGATTGCCCAGACCAATGATTCCAACTCGGATTTTACCTAGCTTCGGAGCGGCATAACCGCACATATTTTGACGGCTACCACTCAACAAACCAGCCTGCCCAACCCATGGAGCCGCACCAGCAGCCAGGGTTGTCGTCAGTAAAAAATCTCTTCGTTTCATGCTCATTCATTCCCCTTCTGTTTTGTTTGAGCCTTAAAATAACGGGTGCCAACAGACTCTACAATCATAAACATAGATTATGAGTTCTCCCTTACAACCCCAGAAATGGTTTGGGTGGCAGGAGAATTTAATTTACTGCATTTCCTGTTTTGTTTTTCCGGTTTATGGTTTCACGCAGTCGAGGGGCTTGAAGATTTGCTTTTCCAGCCGTGATCCCGGCAACAGATCCGGCATAAAGGCGCGCGCCTTGAGTTCAAAGTTTTCGTGGATGAGGATCGGGGTCTTGTAGGTCGCCGATGTTTGGGTGACGGGGCTTTCGTCGGTGGTGTAGCGGATGAGGGCGTCAGGGCTTTCCAGTTGAAGTTTGGTGCCCTCCTGCCGAAGGCGCTTCCTCGGCCTCCAATGTCTGGACGCACCCCTCAACCGGATACACCTATCACTACAGCGGCATTCCGTTGACCGAGGACAAGACGGAATATGGAATAGCCAACGGGTATTACGGAGTCGTCACTTGGGAACTTACCATGGATACGGCCTGGGTTTCGAGCAACTCGATCGCCCATCTGATCGATGAAACAATCGCCACCTATCATCCGGTGCCCTCCTGTACGACCAACCCGGTTATTCCCGAACCGGCACCCTAGGCTTGACAACCCCCCCCGCTTTTCACTACTCCTTTCACCATGAAACGATTCAAGTCG
>JAUXCB010000237.1 GCA_030619095.1 Verrucomicrobiota bacterium
GCTCCGTCGACCTGCGCGACGGAAACCAGGCTCTGCCAAACCCGATGGATCCTGGCCAGAAGATGGAATACTTCCAGCTGCTGTGCGATATTGGCTTTAAGGAGATCGAGGTGGGCTTCCCTTCCGCCAGTCAGGACGACTTCGATTTCTTTCGTCAGCTGATCGAAGAGAACCACATTCCTGACGAGGTATTCATCATGGGGCTGACTCAGTGCCGGCCGCACCTGATCAAGCGCACCTTCGAAGCGCTTCAGGGGGTAAAAAAAGGAATTGTTCATGCCTACATCGCCTCCTCGGATCTGCATATGAAACAGGTGTTCGGAATGGATCGGGCGGGTACATTGGAGGCCGCCGTTCAGGCAACACGCCAGATTCGTGAACTGGCGGATGCCATGCCCGAGAGCGATATCCGCTACGAATTCTCCCCCGAGGAATTCACCGATACCGATCTGTCATTTGGGCTGGATCTGTGTCAGGCCGTCTTTGAGGCATGGGGAAAAGCCACGCCGGAAAAGCCGATGATCCTGAATCTGCCAGCCACCGTCGAGCGCCGGCCACCCAACCACTACGCGGATATGATCGAATGGTTTTGCGCAAACTTCCCGCACCGCGACTGCGTGAAAATCTCCCTGCATTCGCATAACGACCAGGGAATGGCCGTGGCCGCCACCGAACTGGCACTGATGGCCGGCGCGGATCGGGTGGAGGGCACCTTGTTCGGGCACGGCGAGCGCACCGGCAATGTCGACCTGGTCACCGTGGCCAACAACCTCTTCTCACGCGGCATCGACACCGGGCTGAACTTCACCGACCTGGCTCGCGTGGCCGGAACCGTCGAGCGTCTGACCGGCATGCCGATTTACTATCGCCAGCCCTATGCCGGGGAGTACGCCTTCACCGCTTTCTCCGGCTCCCATCAGGATGCCATCAATAAGGGGATGCACCGGTTGGATCAGGCAGCTGACCTTTTCGGCATGCAGTGGAAGGTGCCATACCTGCACGTTGACCCCGCAGACCTGGGCCGCAGCTTCGAGCGGCTGATCCGCATCAATTCGCAGTCTGGAAAAGGCGGGATCGCCTGGGTGCTGGAGCAGGAATATGGCATCGAAGTGCCCAAAGCGATGCAGCCGGAGCTGCGTGAAGAGGTCCAGACGTATAGCGATGAGGTCGCCCGCGAAATCACCGCCAAAGAGGTCTACTCGATCTTTCAGGATAAGTTTGTCACCCCCGCTGGCCCCTTCGAACTCATCGGCTACTGGCCGCGTCCGGACGACCAGGATCCCACCTTCATCCACGGAGAGGTCAAACTGGTCGTCAACGGGGAGGAAAAAATGATGGCTGCCGACGGGAACGGACCCATCTCCGCCTTTGTTAATGCCGTCAGTGAGTTGGTCGGCATCGAATTCTCGGTGGATAACTACCACGAACAGGCCGTTGGAAAGGGTGCCGATGCTCAGGCACTTGCCTACGTGCCGCTGAAGCTCAAAAACAATGGCGTGGTTTTTGGTGTCGGTTCCGATTCAAATATCGATCAGGCGGCCGTCAGAGCCGTGGTCGCCGGCCTTAACCGCATTGCAACTAGATCCGCCGCGGGGCGGATCTAGATAAAATTTCGCAATAGCGAAACAGGAGAGGATTTCAAATGAACGATAATTTTTCTACTGAAAGCAAAGAAAAGGGTTCGGATGGTTATCTTTTGCGACAGAAAAATTTATCTAAAGCAGCCCGTATGGATGATGAAAACCTTTTGCCTGCGGGTCGTGGCTGCTTTAGGAAAAAACTCGCAGTACTCGGCCACCCCATCGGCCACACACTCTCGCCGATGATGCATACCGCATCCCTTCAGGTGTTGGGACTCGCCGGTGAGTATGAGTACGGCAAACTCGACGTTTCCCCGGAGCATTTGATGGAGCGTCTCACACAACTCCCCGCCGAAGGATATGCCGGGGTCAACCTGACCATCCCTCTCAAAGAGGTCGCTTTCCAGGGGTTGAAAAAGTTGGATGTCAGTGCGGAAATTCTTGGCGCCGTCAATACCGTCGAGTTTGCGGACGACGGGTTGGTCGGCCACAACACCGACGGCTACGGTTTCCTCAAGGCACTTGAAGAGGCCTACGGAAAGGCTGCGGAAGAGGACTCGGTGTTTATTCTCGGCTGCGGCGGAGCGGGCAGAGCCGTGGCCCTGATGGCTGCGCTTGACGGAGCAAAAGCGCTGACGCTTTCGGATATTGACCTGAGCCGCATGAAGAACCTGAAGGAGGAAATCCAGACAAAGGTTCCTGATGTCACCGTTCAGTTTGCGAGCGAAGAGAGTAAACTCCGGCAATGCCGCGAAGCGGATCTCGTCATTCAGGCCTCGCCGATTGGAATGAAGGCCGACGATCCCTCCCTGTTGCCAAAAGAGGCTTTTCGCGCGGGGCAGCGCGTCTTTGATCTGATTTATATGTATCCCGAAACCGCGTTGCTGCGTGTCGCAAAATCTCAGGGCGCGCAGATTGCCAACGGGCTCGGCATGCTCCTCCATCAGGGCGCAAAAGCATTTGAAATCTGGACGGAAATTCAACCCGACGTCGCCGCGATGCGCCATGCCCTCGAAACCGCTGTTTATGGAGAGATTTTACATGGAGGAAACGGAGACAACGAAGTAGAGAAATAAAGTCCCTTTGTTGCCTCTATGTGAACCCTCCTTTTTTTTGCCTCGTCCGCAGAATCTGTGGGCAGTTTTTACATTGCCGGTAAAAAGACCCCCTTTTTATAACCCATCCCGGCCTCCCGCCTTCGCCCAGCTTCCGCCTTCTTCCATGCGGCGAGACAAGACGGCGCGGCAGGTCGGCCACCCCTCCAA
>JAUXCB010000050.1 GCA_030619095.1 Verrucomicrobiota bacterium
TGTAGGACACGCTTCCCGTACACGGGAGCGTGTGTCTGTCAGTTCTCTTGAAGAGCACAAGCTCTCTGAATACAGAGACGCGAAGCGAGGCTTTCGGGACGAAAGCAACGACCAAAGGGAGTGGCAACCGTGTCCTACAATGATTTCCCGCCTGGAGGAATTTGCCCGGATGACCGGCGGGGAAACCGCCGAAGAGGGTATTGAATGGCTGGCCGACCTCTGCCGCGACTTGCAGGTGCCGCCTCTTTCTACACTGGGCGTCACCGAAGCCGATTTCCCGGTCCTTGTTGAAAACTCAAAGAACGCCAGCAGCATGAAAGGCAATCCGATTGAATTGACCGATGCCGAGCTGACAAAGATTCTCCGGGAGGCGCTCTAGATGCTGATCGTTCAATCCCAGAGCACCGATATTTACCGCAATCTGGCGGTGGAGGATTGGTTGCTCGATCATGCGCCGCAACTGCCGGTTCTGTTTTTGTGCGTGAATGAGCCGTGTGTAGTGATCGGCAAGAATCAGAACCCGTGGCGCGAGTGCCGGCTCTCCTTAATGGAAGAGGAGGGCATTCTGCTGGCGCGGCGCACTTCCGGCGGCGGCGCGGTTTATCACGATCCCGGCAATCTGAACGTCGGCGTGATTGTGCCGCGCACGCAGTACCGCGCGGAAAAACAGTACGAGCTGATTTTCCAAACCTTGGAAGCAACTGCGTTTCGGCATAAAAACCTGTCTAAGCTGGGCAAGAATTCTTTGGGAGTGGATGGAAAGAAGTTTTCCGGCCAGGCGTTCTGCTACCGAAAAGATCGCGTGCTGCATCACGGAACCCTGCTGGTGAATGCAAATCTCGACCGCCTCGGGCGCTACCTCGGCCCCGAGCTCGACGGGATCGAAACGAACGCGGTTGCTTCTATTCCCGCAAAAGTGATGAATCTTTCTGAGGTCGCGCCGGAACTCACCATCGGAAAACTATCTTCCGCGCTGATTGAAACCTTCGGGGAAATGTATGGCCTCCGGCCCGGAGGGGCCTGCGCCCCGGAGGGGAGTGACCCCGGTGAAACAAGGTTTCACGGGACAGGGGGAATGATTCCGGAGGAAGAGATGGCCCCAATGGTTGAAAAGCTTTCTTCCAAGGCCTGGACGCTCGAACATACCCCGAAGTTTACCTTTCAATGTGCCGAAGTGGAGAAGGGCCGCATCACGAATATGGAAGGCAATCCGTTGTTTGAAGAGTGGTTGAATCAGTTGTCTTTGTAGATTCGCTTCCGGTTCCAGGTGATATTTTCTTTAATCTGTTTCGCTGGATTCCCGCCTACGATGATTCCCTCTTGATCAAAAGGACGTGTGACGACGGATCCGCCCGCGACGACGGAATCCTCAGACAGCCGGACGCCTTTCAAGATCAGGCTATGGGCTCCGACCCAGACGCGGTCGCCGATGCAGACATCCTGTGCGTAGTTGATGCGTTCGTTCGTTTCGGCATCGAGGATGGAGTGGGAGTCGCCGGTGCGCACGTCGATGTCGTAGGCGAACATGCACTCGTTGCCGATTTCAACTTTTGAGCCGGGTTCGGTGACGGCGATATGTACCGCTTCAAAGGTGGAGTTTTTTCCGATACGCAGGCTTCCATCACGGTCTTCCATCCAGATTTCCGCGCCGTGATGAACGCGGACTCCGTTTTCGATGCGGATGCGGTGGTTGTGGCCACGGATGAAAAACCGAACCTTTTTGAGCACACACCCTTCGCCGATTTCGATAGTGTTGTTGTCGCCGCGGATATCGAAAACAACCGAGACGAGCCGTGCGTTCTCATGCCGAATGGTGTTGTGGTTCCCCTGAATGTTTTTTTGAAATGGTTCGGGTATTTCTTTTCCGGTGAGTTTACGCAGGCGGGCGGCGAAAGCGGGAAGTTTTTGATCCAGTATTCGGATGAGGTTTTTCATTCCGGTTTTTGTCCTGTGGTGACGAAGATGCCGACCGCACCCCATGCGTTGGGAGACTTGCTGGCTTTTTTGATTTTACGAAGTGCTGGCAGCGCGAGCAACTTTTGGAGCTTCGTGGTCAATTCGACGCGGAAGAGAACCGCCACACCGAGGAAGTAGCGGATGCCGATCTCTTCGGAGGTGAGCGGCCAGATGCGGGTCGAGACGTTTTGGAGCCCCGCGTGACTCAGTAGGCCGTAGAGTTGGCTGCCAATCAGCCGGTTGCCGCCTTTGCGTTTTTGTCCGGCTCCGGTTTGACGGATGAATTGGACAAAGGCATCACTTTCCGGGGAAAAACTTGTCCAGTTGTCGTCAATGTCGAGTACGCAGAGGGTGCCGCCCGGCTTGAGAACTTGACGAATGTTTTCAAGTGCGAGCTCCGGGTTTTCCAAATGCTGGAAAACAAAGCGGGCGTAGACAAAGTCGAAGCTGTTTTCTGGCAGTGTGAGTTCGTAGATGTTGCCGATTGAGAAGGTAATATTTTCCACGCCTTCGGATGCCTTGGCCTGATGGGCGACCGCAATCAGCTCTTCGTTGAGATCCACGCCGGTTACCTGCCCGGTTTCCCCCACAACCTTTGCCAGTTCGCAGGCGGTAAAGCCGGGGCCGCAGGCGATGTCGAGCACGTGCATTCCGGGGGTGAGCCCGGCGGATTCCCAGACATTTTTTTCTGTGTCGAGAGCCAGGGTCGCCTGCAATTTGAGCCGGTCGAGTTCCTCGGCATTCTTTTCGAACTGACCAAATTTATAGGAGCCGGCATCGGCGAGCGGGTCGGGTTTCATTGAGGAGTCCTTCGGATTAGTTCGCATCAATAAGAGTTTGAAGATGATCTGCCAGCGCGGTGAAGCCTCGGTTGCGTGCAAAGCTGGCTGCGGTATCCCCGTCGACATCTTTCATTGAGGGGTCGGCTCCGGCTTTGAGCAGGATGTCGACAATCGGAGAGAGCCCTTCGGTTGCGGCGTACATCAGGGCGGTAAAGTTTTCGTTGTGATCTGTCGCGTTGACGTTGGCCCCGTTGTCGAGGAGAAGTTGGACGGCCGCGGGGAAGGGGCCGCAGGCGGCCATCAGCGGGGTCACTCCATTGTTGACCCGCAGATTGACATCGGCCCCGGCAGTAATCAGAGTTTTCATCGTGTTGACATGGCCATTAAACGAGGCCGCCATTAGCGCGGAGTTGCCAAATTTATTTTTTTGGTCGACCGGCATGCCGTTTTTGAGGGCTGCGGAAATCACCGGGGCCTTCCCGTCCAGGGCGGCTTCAACGAACGTTTCGACGGCTTCAGCTGTCGGTGGGGGAAGAGGCTCCGGTGCGGGCTTGCACCCGGAAAGCAGCGTGGAGAAAGCGAGAAGAACAAGGGCGATTGTTTTATGCATGCGAACTCCTTTTTTATTCATGGCGGGATGTTAGCCGAAACACTTTATCCTGTCGACGGGCTTTGGCGGGCAGGGCGAGGGTGACCAGATCGCCGGGGGTTGCCGCATCGACCGGTTTGCCGGCGACATGCAGGTTTTCCGCCGTGAAGCGCACGGCGCCGGTGGTCGGTCCTTCGACCAGCAACGAGTCACCCGGGGAGAGGGTGTGTTTGATCAGCGTAAACTCAGCGACGCCGAGGTTGTTGAAAAAATTGGAGACTACGCCGACTTCATCCCGCGCTTCGGTTGCCTGGGAGTGCGAACGACCGGCCCATTCGCCGAGCGGTTTCCCGCAGTAGTATCCGCCGTGCCAGAAGCCGCGGTTAAACACCTTGCTCAGATCGGCAATCCATTCGTCGCACCGGTTGGGGTCGTAGGTTCCGGCGGCCAGCGCATCGAGTGCCTCGCGGTAGACGCGGGTGGTCATCGCCACATAGTCGGCTGTGCGGGCGCGTCCCTCGATTTTCAGAACCGAAATTCCGGCGTTGGCGATTTGGTCGAGGTATTGAACGGTGCAGAGGTCTTTCGGCGACATTACGTATTTATTATCAATCACCAGTTCGTCGCCGGTTTCCTCGTCGGTGACGCGATAGGCGCGGCGGCAGGTCTGGAAGCAGGCCCCTCGGTTGGCAGAGGTGTTGTATTGCGCGAGGCTCATGTAGCACTTGCCGCTGACGGCGACGCAGAGCGCGCCGTGGCCAAACAGTTCGAGGCGAACGAGTTCGCCGGACGGTCCGCGCAAATCATGCTCCTGCACTTTTTTCCAAAGGGTGGAAATCTGATCGAGGGTCAGTTCACGGGCGAGGACGACGGTGTCGGCGGTGCGGGCAAAAAAAGTTAGCGCTTGAAAGTTAGCGACATTGGCTTGGACGGAGATGTGCACTTCGAGGCCGATGGAGCGGGCATACTCGATGGTCGCGATGTCGGTGGCAATGACGGCGGAGACTCCTGCGGCTTTTGCGGCATCGCATAGCGAGCGCATCTCTTCCATTTCGTTGTCATAGACAATCGTATTGAGCGCGAGGTAACTCTTGATGCCTGCCTCGTGGCAGCGCATGGCGATTTTGGGCAGGTCGTCCGCAGAGAAGTCGGCGGAGCGCGCGCGCATATTGAGTTTGCCGACGCCGAAATAAACGGAGTCTGCGCCGCCGGTGATCGCTGCGGTCAGTGCCGCCTGCGACCCCGCCGGAGCCATGAGCTCAATGGGAGATGGGTTTTTCATGTCAGTTTTTTTCATGGATTTGAAAAAGATCTTCCGCATGTTCCAATGTTTGGATAGATTCCACAACTATGAATGCCAAAACAAAACCTGAGTGGACGCCTGAGCTGGATAAAGAGAATTCAAAGGCGGTCTGGGCGCACATGATTCCTTTTCTTGTCTGGCTGGTGATGATGAGCCTGCTGGGCGACCCGTCCGGTATGCGATATCTCTGGCAGACGGTTGGGGGGCTGGTTCTGTTATTCTCGTTCCGTCCCTGGCGGTGGTATTCCAAGCCGAAGCTTAGCAGCCTGCCCCTCGCCATCGCTGTCGGCGTGTTGGTCTTTGTGTTCTGGGTGGGCCTCGAATCCGAATACATCCGGAGTGCCTGCCCGGGAACCACCGCATTTTATGAAAAATATTTTGTCGATTTGATCCATTTTGGAAACCTGCGCGATCCGCTGGAACTGGGTGAAAACGGGTTGCATCACTACGACCCGCGTACCACGGGCTGGCCGCTGTTCTGGGTGCATATGGTGGGTACCACGATCGTCATTGGTGCCATCGAGGAGTTTATGTTCCGGGGCTTTATGTATCGATGGATGCAGGGCAGCCCCTTCTTCAAAAAAGAGATTGGGGTGATGGATGTTAGAATGTGCATTCTTATTTCCGTTCTGTTTGCCGTGGAGCATAACGAGTGGCTGATGGGCTTCCTTTGCGGATTGCTTTACACGTGGCTCATGGTGAGAACCCGTGACATCTGGGCGCCGATTTGGGCGCACGCGCTCACCAATGGCTTGCTCGGCTGGTATGCTGTCCAGACCGGTGCCTACCACTTTTGGTGAGCCGCCCGTGCACCTCAGCGGTTACGCACTGAAGACGGCTAAGGAGTGGGGGGCGATTTCTCCGCCTTCCAGCAGGTGTTCTGAGGTGAACAGTTCGAGCGTCCATTTGCCCGGAGGCCGTTTGAACTGGACGGCATGCCCCTCGTTGTTGATGAGAATCAGGAGCCGTTTTTTGCCGGGCAGATACATTCCAATCGCGCGGTCATGGTGCCAATGAGGCTCGCGGCCATCGGGGCCGATCCAGTGGACATCGCCCTTGCCGGTAAGGAACTTTTTGCGGCGCAACTGCGGGAAGGCGGCACGCAGGGCAATCAGTTTTTTCGTAAATTCAAATAGCTCTCTATTGGTTTCGCACAGGAGCCAGTTGACCCACGAAATTTCGTTGTCCTGGCAATAGGCGTTGTTGTTGCCGGACTGTGTCCGACCGAATTCGTCGCCGGCGGTGAGCATCTGCACACCCTGGGATAACAGGAGGGTGGCGAGCAGGTTTTTCTGCTGCTGGATGCGTTTTGTGCGGATGCCGGCATCGTGGGTGGGGCCGTCGATGCCGAAGTTGAGGCTGTCGTTATGGTTTTCGCCGTCGCGGTTATTTTCCTGATTGGCCTGGTTATGTTTCTGTTTGTAGGAGACGAGGTCGGCGAGGGTGAATCCATCGTGTGAGGTGATAAAGTTTATGCTTTTGAGCGGGGATCCGTTTTTATGGTGTCCGTAGAGATCGGAGCTTCCACTCAGCCGTGTAGCGAGCGGGCCAACCTCTGTGCCGTGATTCCAGAAGCGGCGGATGTCGTCGCGGAATTTTCCGTTCCAGTCCGAAAATCGTTTACCGGGGAAGTGCCCGACTTGATAGTCCCTGCAATCCCACGCTTCGGCGATGAGTTTGATGTTCTTCAGCGCGGGTTCAGCCTCCATCGCCCGGATCAGTGGAGGGTGTTTAAGCAGGGTGCCGTCGCTGCCTCGGCAGAGCGAGGTGGCCAGGTCGAAGCGGAATCCGTCAACATGCATCTCTTGGGCCCAGTATTTGAGACAGTCCACGATGAACTGTCTCGCCACCGGGGTGTTGGCGTTGAGGGTATTGCCGCAGCCGCTCCAGTTGTGGTATTCCCCGTTCGGGTTCTGGATGTAATAGGAGGCTTCATCCAGTTCGCGGAAGTTGTAGGTTGGCCCATTGGGATCGCCTTCGGCGGTATGGTTGAAGACCACGTCGAGAATCACCTCAATTCCGGCGGCGTGCAGCTCTTTCACCATGGTTTTGAATTCTTCGACCACCGCGCCCGGTTCGGTTGATCGCGCATAACGGCTCATGGGCGCGAAGAAGGAGCGGGTGCTGTATCCCCAGAAGTTGAGCAGATGCTGGCGGCTTTTGCCGCTGAGGTAGTATTCGAGCTCGTCGAAATCAAAGAGCGGGAGGAACTCGATCGCTGTAATTCCCAGCTCGGCAAGGTAGGGAATTTTTTCGATGACATCGAGGTAGGTTCCCTCCGCTCCGTCGCGCGTAAACCCTCGCAGGTGTGCTTCGTAAATGATGGTGTCCTCGAGTGCTCTGCGCGGCCGGCGGTCTTTGCCCCACTTGAAACGATCAGAGACGACCACCCCTTTCGGAAACATTTTTCCGGTTTTCGGAGCCTCTCCTTCTGTGTAGCCGGTGCGATTTCCCCAGGGATTCGGGCTCTGCACGGCACGTGCGCAGGGGTCAATCAGCCACTGAGTTTCATCGGCGCGATAGAGATAGAGGGCCCCCGGCTTTACCCGGGGGACGTGCAGATGAAAAAAGCCGCTGTGGCGTGTCATTTCGATCTCGCGGGCGGGGATTGCTGCACTGGGCTGGTCGAACAGCATCAACCAGAGACGTTCTGTTGTGCTGTGAACGGTAAAATCAGCACCTTTTCTGTTTATTTTTACACCAAATTTCATGGAGGCACCCTACACGTTAGATTGTTGATTTCAATTCTCTTGCGGATGAATCAATCCATTGAGCCTCTGCACATAGGCGCATAATCTAAAACAGCTCCTGACCGCCCGTCGTTTGGGTTCGCGGCAATTAACATTCATTCGCGGTTCAAATCGTTAAAATCTTCCGGTAACGTTCGGGTTTTAGTTTTTGGAGGAGCATGGAGATTTTTGGATTAGAGGTTGTTGAGATCCTTGGCCGGCTTTTGCTCGGACTGGCCATCGGGTTCTGTATTGGTCTTACAGGGGTTGGAGGCGGTGTGCTGGTATTGCCTGCTTTAACGCTGTTGCTGCGCATGAATGCTGTTATGGCGGTGGGTACGGCCAGCCTGTATTCGTTTTTGACGAAGGGATCCGCGACATGGCATCATGCAAAAGAAAAAAATATTGATTGGATGCTTTCGATGTGGTTCCTCGCCGGAGCGCTTCCGGTTAATTTAATCGTGGCGTGCTGGATTGCGAGGCAGGGCGCGAACGAGGAGGTCGCTCAGGCTCTCAAAACATTCATTACAGGTATGATTTTTTTCTGTATTGCCGTGATGATTTTCAATCTGGTTCGCCAAGTCCGCACCCATAAAACGGTCGGAGCGAAGAGCCGGCTTTCCGACCACATTGCAAAGAAACCCGTTTTGCGCCGGATTCTGGGCGTACTGCTGGGGGGCGTGGTCGGCGCACTGATCGGCGCAACATCCATCGGCGGAGGGGTGCTCATTATCCCCATGCTGATGATTTTTTTCGGGCTGGAGACCCGGCGCACGATCGGTAGCTCCATCTTTATTGCCGTTGTATTGACGCTGATCACTTCGCTGAGCTATTTCTTCGGTGAGAACTCAATGGATGCGGTGACCGCGATGGTCATGGCGTCGGGTTCGTTGGTCGGGGTGCCGTTTGGGGTGAAGCTCTCCGTAAAAATGCCGTGGAAAACACTCCAGATTATTGTGATTAGCATTATTCTTTTTGTAGCCGTTACCATGCTGTTCGGCAGGGGTGGACATTAATCTCTGCCACTGTAGACTTTCCGCCGGATTGAGCCTCTGATATTCAGGGGAGATCGTTTTTTTCCTGGAAAAGGGGTCAGCCAAAGAATCTTGCTGTTTTTATCCTTGATGTTCATTAATGCGTGCTGCACGATGTGTTCATGCCGAGACCTTTACGAGTGGAA